>CALGTL010000174.1 GCA_937901475.1 uncultured Dehalococcoidia bacterium | reverse complement strand
AAGGCGATTGGTTGGCCCTCAGCGCGTCCTGCAATTGCCGTTACCGGCTGACCGGGGCCGCTTGCTTCTCAGCAATAATTGGCTCCCGCTAAGCTTGGGCCTTATTACAATTGCGCTGTCCATCGTTGCTTGGTCGAGCGTAGAGGCACTTCACCAATGGACGACGGCTCTTGTACTCACGTTCACGATGTTGGCTGCGTTGGCTCTTGCCGCGTGGTGGATTGTGCGTCCGTCATCCCGGGAAATGCCTGTGCAAATGATGTTGCTAGGCATGCTGGTCCTCGCTTTCGGGATCGGCATCGGGGTCGATTTCATTACTGCTCAGCACGACATCGACCGTATGAACACGGTTTTTAAGTTCTACCTGAATGCCTGGGTGTTCTACAGCGTGGTTGCCGGCGCCGGCCTCTGGCAGCTGTGGGCGACGGGGTCTCTGCGGTGGCGCGGTGCTGGCAAGCAGCGCCTGGCTCAAGCTACCTGGTGCGCTCTGTTGGTCCTATTAGTGCTATCAGCGAGTATTTACCCCTTTTATGGTACTCGCGCGCGAATTGCCGATCGTTTCGACGCATCGATAGGGCTAACGCTGGACGGTTCGGCTTTCCAGCAAACCGCGGTTTACCACGACCCGGGACCGGGTAACCGGGGTGAAGAACAGAACGCCCGATACGCATTGGCAGCTGACGCCGAGGCGCTGGAGTTCATTCGTCAGAATATCCCAGGGACAGCGGTTTTCCTCGAGGGATCTACTGACCAGTATCGCTGGACCCCTCGAGTGGCGATATACACGGGCAATCCGGTGGTGGTCGGCTGGGAATGGCACCAGATGCAACAACGTGGATCAGGTGGTGCAGAGCCCGCCCGTGTTCGTGCTCGAATCGCTGATGTGAGGCGGATGTATCGAACCACCAACGTGAGTGAGCTCATGGCGATGCTGAAACAATATGGCATAGAGTACATCTACCTTGGTCCCTCTGAGCGCCTCTACTTTCCGGCCTCTGGGCTCGAAAAATTCGAAGGGATGGTAGGCGACGTGCTTGATGTTGTATTTACCAACGGGGACGTCGTCGTCTATAAAGTCAGCGCCGTCCGGGGTCCGCCTGAGTGATGCCGAAGACGGTTTGCTCGCTTCGAGAGCGGGTGCTAGCCTAGATTTACGTCATGATGGCTTAGCTGGCGCTGTATTGGAGTGCTTGTAGCATGGAAATAACTGCAGGGATACGTGACATCCTCATCAGCCTCTACCTTCTGGTCGGCTTGGTGCTGGCTCTTGCGATGCTCGTTTTCACGTTCCTCTTGTACAAAGCAACCAAGGGCGTGATTGGTTCTCTTACGCGTACGGTGCAGAACTTAGAGAAAGTATCTGAATCTGCGGTAGAGTACGTCTCCAAGCCCTTAGAAGAGGGAGCATCGCTTGGTTCTGTTGCCGGAAATATGTTCGGTTTTGCTGCAGGCTTCATCGCTGGCATGCGTGGACGTAAGGTGAGCAAAGAAGATAGTGATGTCGAAAGCAAGCTCAGGCGCTGGATCCCATTTATCTAGCCTAGCGTGGCCATGGCAGGTTCGAATGCTCTACGACGAGAATCGTCGATACGAGCCAAAAACCTTGAGCTCAGACGCCTCTGCCCTTAGCTTTTCCAGCACGGTGACCACTGATGTATCAGCTCTGTGCCCCTCAAGATCCACGAGGAAGAAGTATCGGCCCAATCCCATACGGGTGGGGCGTGATTCGACTTTGGTCAGGTTGAGTCCTGCGTCAGAGAAGAAGCCCATTACCTTGTACAGCAACCCTGGCTTGTCAATGTCAAACGAGAAACAGAAGGATGTTTTGTCGTTGCCCGATGGCGGCGCGTCATCTTTCGCGAGCACCACAAAGCGAGTTACGTTGCTATCGTCGTCTTGGATGCCGCGAGCCAAGATATCCGCACCATAGAGCGCTGCTGCTCTGAACGGTGCAATCGCTGCAGCAGGCAATGGATCGTCGTCCGCTTGCTTTACTGACCCGGCAGTGCTCAGCGCGGCAGCAACCTCAGCGTCCGGTAGGTTGGCTGCGAGCCAGCCTTTGCATTGACCCAATGCTTGTGGGTGTGAGTAGACCTTTCGAATGTCCGCAAGCGTTACTCCCGGCCGAGCCATTAAGTTGTGGGCGACGCTTAGGTTAATCTCGGCTTTGATTGAGAACCCAACTTCATGAATAAGAAGGTCTAATGTCTCGGTGACCGCACCCTGAAGGCTATTCTCGATCGGCGTTGCCGCCTCGTCGCACTCGCCTGTGAGCACAGAGCGCGCAGCAGCCGTGATGGTCGGGTATGCCACTAACTGAGCGTTGGGTGCATACAGAAGGGCTGCTTCTTCGGAGAACGTACCTGCTGGTCCTAGATGTGCAAGTCTCATGCCCTAGCCGCCCCCCGTGAGAGCTTTCCACAGTAGCGCTTCTCTATCTGGCGGGGTTATTGCTACAACCTCGTCGTCTTGTTCAAGCAAGAGCTCGTCTCCCATCATTTTAATCTCACCGTCCTTGGTCACTACCGCCGCCAGGGATGTTCCTGTGGGTAGTCCAATGTCATCTAGGGCTAATCCAATGGCTGGCGAGCCTGCAGGAATACGAACACAAACGATGCCACTGGCCGCTCCTTGAAGGGGCAGTAAGTGAACGAGGCTTCCCCCCGGGATCTCTTCTTCGATGTGCGAGAGTATCAGTTCGGTTGTGCTGATAGTGACATCTACGCCGAGTTGCTTGAACAGCGAAACGTGGTCAGGGTCGGTTACCACCGCAATAGTTTGGGGTACGCGAAATGAGTGCTTCGCCACCTGGCAGGCAACTAGATTCGTCGCGTCTTGCCCAGTCGTTGTGATTAGCAGTTGGCATCTGCTAGCACCTGCCTCGCTCAGCACTGCTGGCTCAGTTCCATCTGACGAGATGACAATGGACCCCAGTTCGTCCGCCGCCTGTGCAGCACGATGAGAGTCGCGTTCTAGAATGACTACCTCGTGGTCGGCAGCGAGGAGAGCACGTGAGAGCTGGTATCCAATTTTCCCACATCCGATGACGATGACAAACATAACTAGGTTCCTAGTGCTTCTAGAACGAGGTCTGTCAGTACCTGCGGCGGGCTCACGGTACGCAGCCCTAGCTCATCGTACATCGCCCGCCGCGTCGGGTCGTTGATGCGACAGATGACAGCCGGGATGCTAAATGACAACTGAGCTACTTGTGCGGCGAGTGCATTCACGGTGTCTTGTGCGGTAAGACTGATGAATGCATCTACCTTCTCAATTCCACATCGTCGTAACTCTTCGCTAGATGTTCCGTCAGCGACCAACATATGTAAATTGGGGGCTTCGTTTAGGCGTCGAAAATTGTCGGCGTCTCGGTCGATGATGATTACATCGTCACCTTCTGCGGCAAGTGCCTTGGCGACCATTGCGCCGACGCGCCCACATCCAAGAATCATCACGTTACGCGGCATCTAATTGCCTTTTCCGCGAGGCTGGGCGTTGCGGTAGACGACAACCTGGCAGGGGCTATATTTTAGTAGGTAGGGAACTACCTCACCAATAGTAGGCGCTCCGAAGTGCTCCTGGTAAGGGCTGCCAACAACGACTACGTCCGCACGG
>CALGTL010000173.1 GCA_937901475.1 uncultured Dehalococcoidia bacterium | reverse complement strand
GCACTGGGTGGTATCACTCTCAACATCGAACGGGGTGAGATGGTTGCGATTATGGGCCCTTCTGGATGTGGCAAAACTACGCTTCTCAACACTCTTTCAGGTATCGATGATGTGACCTCTGGGAGCGTAATTATCGACGGCTCTGCCATTCATGACATGCCTGATAAAGAGCGAACGCGTTACCGAGCGCAGAGCATGGGATTCGTCTTCCAGTCATTCAATCTGCTCCCTGTGCTCTCTGGCGTTGAAAATATCGAACTACCGTTACTCCTTGGTGGTATGAATCAAAAAAAAGCACGGAATCAAGCGATGGCAACGCTGGAATTGGTCGGACTGACCAATCAAGCACACAAGCGGCCAGCCGAGATGTCCGGTGGGCAACAACAACGCATCACAGTCGCGCGAGCTATCGTGAATGACCCGGCCATAATCTGGGCAGACGAGCCTACCGGTGCTCTGGATAGCGAAACGTCTAAAGAGATTATGGACCTGTTGTGTGATCTGAATGAGCATAAGAATCAGACGTTCGTTCTGGTGACTCATGACGCGGGCATCGGGGCAAGAGCAGGGCGACTCATTCGTATGCGAGATGGACTGGTGGAGAGTGATGAACGTACCGGCGCGGCGCAGGCCTAGCGGGACATGGAAACGCTATTCGGAATACCAATAAGCCAATTGGCGGCGTACTTGAGCGGTTTTTTCCTGTGTGGCATTGCGGTAATTGCTTTTCTCGCATTCCGAAACCGAGTGATGTTCAAGATGGCAATACGGAACATCCCTCGACGTAGAGCGCAGAGTACCTTGATAGTGGCTGGCCTGATGCTGGCAACATTACTGTTCTCTGCATCTTTCGCTACAGGGGACACCATCTCTCACTCCATCAGAGTTTCGGTACTCAGTGCTGTAGGCCAGGTGGACGAAGTCGTTCAATCCGAATCTGTGGACAACGCAGGAAGGCGCGATTTCTTTGAGTACTCAGCGTATGAACGGGTCCGTGATGGACTGGTCAACGCGCCTGTGGACGGCGTTATGCCGGCTGTTAATTTCACCGTTCCAGTCATCGCTCCATCAACAAACCTGAGCGAGCCAGCTGTAGAACTTAGCGGTCTCGACCCTGCGCTGATGGAGGGTTTTGATCCTCTGAAAGCGATCGGCTCTGGACAGACCTTAGACATCGCTTTGCTTGGCACGAACGATGTTTACCTGAGCCAGCGAGTCGCAGATGCAATTAACGTGTCAACAGGAGCGAAAATCAACCTATTCTTTGGCATTGAGCCTACCGAGGTGGAAGTGAAAGGACTCTACCTCGATGGTGGAAACGGGGGGCAATCAGCATTCATGCAGCTCAGTGCACTCCAGGCATTGGTCAACGAAAAAGGTCGAATCAATCGCATATTCATTAGCAACGATGGAGATTTAATTAATGGCGCAGAGTACTCGGACGCAGTAATGGCAGCGCTTGAGCCGCTGCTCGAGGGGTCCCTTCTTGAGGCTGACGCGTTAAAAGAAGACTTGCTTGAGCTAGCTGATCTGGTTGGCTCTGCATTTACATCGATTTTCGTTTTGTTTGGATCATTCTCAATCATTGCAGGTATTTTGCTTATTGCTCTGATATTCGTCATGCTCGCGGCAGAGCGGAAGCGCGAGCTTGGTATCGCTCGCGCTGTCGGAGCCCAACGTGAGCACATCGTGAAATTATTCGTCTTTGAGGGCGCTGTGTACTCGTTACTGGCTGCTGCAGTAGGTAGCGCTTTGGGAGTCGCGGTTGGTTTTGTGATGGTGCAAGTCATTGCAGGGGCTTTCAACGCATTTGAACTCGATATTGTTTTTGCTTTCCGATGGCAAAGCATGATTATCGCCTACACGCTTGGAATGACGGTAACGTTCGTGGTGGTACTTGCGTCAGCGGCCAGGGTCAGCACCCTGAACATAGTTCGCGCGGTGCGGGATCTCCCTGAGCCACCTGGCCATCAAGTAGAAATCCGCGACCATCTAAAGGGAGTGGGGCTCGCATATCAACGTACATTCCGCTCGCTTGCGCACCCAAGGCCACATATTGCAGTTAAGGTCTTCGTGTTAGGGACTATCAGCGCATGGATGCGCTTGTTTTGGTCATTGTTTCGAGCAGGCTACTTGTTAGTAATGCTAGGCCTGATTGGTTTGCAGGCGGGAATCAGCCAGGAGCAGTTAGCGATCTTCATGGTAGGTGTATCGATGGTGCTGATAGGGGTGCCTTTGGTGCTACTCCACTTGGGATTCCTTCCCGAACGCGCCGCCTTCACATCAGCAGGATTCTTGATTGTCGTGGCATGGATGCTGCCATCGAGCGCGCTTGATGCTGTTGGCTTACCTGAATTTCAAGCAGGGATTGAGTTGTTTGTGCTCTCTGGAGTCATGCTCGTAATTGGTGCGGTTTGGGTTGTTATTTATAACTCGAATTACCTAGTTGGCTTTGGAGTTTTTCTTTTTGGTCGAGGGACAACGCTACTCCCAATCATGCGAACGGCTATGGCGTTTCCTCTCGCATCGAAATTCCGCACCGGTATGACGCTGGCGATGTTTTCTTTGGTGGTGTTCACGTTAATTGTGATGAGCGTGATTACCGAGGCTATCGGCGCAGCCTTCGACGATACGCGGGGTTTCTCTGGGGGTTACGACGTCGCAGCGACCGTGAGTGCGGCCAACCCTGTTGATGATTTCATCCTCAAACTTGCGAAAGTGGATGGGCTTGACTTGACTCTCATTGAATCTATCGGATCTCAAAGTGGAATGAGATCGAAGATGGCCCAGGTGGGCATTGATGATCAAGTGCCTGTTTCAGCGCCGTTAAATTCGATTGATGCAGCTTACGGCGAAACAGTCACATACGAATTCTCACTGAAAGACTCTCGCTATGAAACTGACCGTGAGGTTTGGGAGGCCCTGAATAACGAGCCTGATACCGTAGTGGTTGCATCATCCGTGGTGCCCGGGCGTTCCGGTTTCGATCCGGGCTTCGAGGGCGGCATGTTCGAATTGACAGGATTCTATCGAGATGACGATGAATTGCCGGAGACGTATATCGATGTATTCGACCCTTCGGAGCAGAATTCTGTCCGCCTTCGAGTGGTAGGAGTGCTGGATGAATCCGCTCAGCCAGAGATTGTCGGCTTGGTTATCACGGGTACTGAATCGATGGCTAAACTCCAGGTAATGCCTCCGCTGCAGTTTGCAATCCGGCTTTATGATCCGGCGAACGCAGTCGACGTGGCACGGGCCCTAGAGTCAGCATTCGTCAAGAACGGAATGCAGGCTCAGGCGCTGAGCGAGGTGCTCGGTGAACAGCGAGCGCTGAACCTAACGCTGAACCGTCTAATTCAAGGATTCATGAGCTTGGGGATCGTTGTTGGAGTCGCTGCGCTGGGCGTGATCGCCGCTCGGTCCGTGGTCGAGCGAAGGGCTTTGATTGGAATGATGCGAGCCATCGGTTACCAACGCTCCATGGTCCAACTCTCATTCCTAATCGAATCATCATTCATTGCGCTCCTTGGCATAGCGATAGGCATGGGGTTGGCGCTTGGATTGTCCGTGGTCATCGTTTCGGAGATTGCTCAAGATATCGATGGAGTAGAGTATCGAGTGCCTTGGGGTGCGGCACTTTTAGTGTTCCTCGTGACCTATGGGTCCTCGCTATTGACGACATTCTTACCGGCGAAGCAAGCAGCTGAAACATACCCGGCAGAGGCATTGAGGTTAGGTGAATAACCCCTAAATATAGTCAGCAAAATGC
>CALGTL010000172.1 GCA_937901475.1 uncultured Dehalococcoidia bacterium | reverse complement strand
ACTATTGGAGCAGATCATCGGGCATTTGCCAGAGCAAGAGGCAATCTTCCCGCCGGATATGCTGACGGACCGCTCGATGAATTTTGTGTGCGCGGAAATCATCCGAGAAAAGGTATTCCTTCTCTACGAGCAGGAAATTCCCTATGATGTGGCAGTCGAAATTGATGAATATGCCGAGCGCGAGGGAACCCATCCTGATCTGGTACGAGCAACGATCTACGTGGACAAGCCTTCCCAGAAACAGCTACTAATCGGCAAGGGTGGTCAAGCTCTGAAAGAGGTCGGCACGCAAGCCCGCGAGGAGATTGTCGCGATTGTTCAGCGTCCAGTGTTCGTTGAGTTGTGGGTAAAGGTGAATCCAAAGTGGCGGCGTAAGGCCGGTTTCATCCAACGCACGCTTTAGCGGCCGTGCATTAGTTGATCAATTGACCGAGCAAGGACCCGGTCGATGCCACTGCTGAAGACCAAGGAGCGTGGACCGAATCATTACCCCTCCTTGGTCTGTCGCTCCATGCCACTCTCTAACGGCGACTGACGGGGGGAGAACCCGGACCATAGCCTTCAATCTCCTCGAGGCTACCTCCCCAGCTTGCGATGGCGTCAATCTCGTCACGCTCTTCGTCAGTCATCACCCAGTCTCCAGCTTTGGCATTGGCTTCAACTTGTCCGGGAGTCATCGCCCCTGCGATAACCGAGCTTACGGCAGGATGCGCCAGAAGCCATGAGAACGCCAACTCAAGAATGGTGTGGCCCTTCCCCGTAGCGTAGGCATCTAGCTTCTTAAGCGTTTCGCGTGCAGCATCGTCGCCTTGGAGCTGGCCAACCATACGTCGCGCACTCTCACTAGGAGTGTCGTTGGCTTTGTACTTGCCGGTGAGCCATCCTCCTGCTAGAGGGAAGTATGGTAGAAATCCAACGTTCTGCGCGGTGCAGAATGGGAGTAGCTCAAGCTCTACTTGACGACGGAAGACGTTGTAGTAGTTCTGGGACGAGACCATGCGCGCCCAGCCGCTGGACTCCGATACAGCGTCCGCGTGGGCGTGACGCCAACCTGCGTAGTTACACTCGCCAATGTAACGCACCTTACCCGCAACCACTAGATCATTCATCGGGCCAAGAATCTCCTCTTGGGGTATATCGTTGCCCGGGAAGTGGATTTGGTAGAGGTCGATGTAGTCGGTCTGCAACGCGGACAGGCTCTCGTCAATCTTTCGGTGGATGCGCCCCCTTATCGATTCGCCTTCCAGCTTGGTGATGTTGAACTTAGTGGCGAGAATTGCCTCTTTGCGACGGGCTTTAAGCGCAGCTCCAATATGGACCTCACTCTGGCCACCGCCGTACATGTCGGCCGTGTCGATGAAATTGATACCAACATCTAGGCATTTGTTGATGACTGCGGCGCTCGCTGCGTGATCGGTGATCCGCTGTGGGTTGCCGAAGTTGTTAGTTCCGAGACCAATAACCGACACATCAAGGTCGGACGAGCCGAGCTTTCGATACTGCATGCGTTACTCCGATACGGGGAATTGATATGGCGGCATGATAACGCGGGGTCGCAGGCCTAGGTAGGGATGACTACTGGTAGCGTACTATCCGCGAGAACGTTGTAGACACTGCGAGGAGAAGGTCAATCGTGAAACTGACATTCATCGGACTAGGGCTCATGGGTAAACCCATGGCTATCAACCATGCAAAAAGCGGAGCTGATTTGACGGTGGTCAACCGCAGTCAGGAGAAGGTTCAGGAGCTTGTCGGTATGGGAGCTAAGGCTGGAGGCACTCCTGCACAGGCCTCCGCTCATGCCGATGTGGTTGCGCTGTGCTTACAGGGCGAGGCAATCATTGAGCAAGTGCTTACAGCAGAGGACGGTGTTCTGTCGACGGCCCGACCAGGGACAATAATAATTGATCACAGCACCATCCATCCCGAATCTGCGAAGCACTTCGCTGAAATCTGCGCCAAGCACAACGTGACGTACTTAGATGCTCCAGTCTCAGGCACTGGCAAGGTCGCATGGGATGGCAAGCTAACCATCATGGTGGGTGGCGACGCAGAGGCGTTCGAGAAAATCAATCCACTATTAGATCCCGTGAGCGTAGGCGCACACCTGATGGGCCCAGTGGGCAGCGGGAATGTCACCAAATTGCTCAACAATCTGATCGGGGACGTGAATCAGATCATAATCATGGAAACCTTCACGTTGGCCGCAGCATTGGGGTTGGATATGACAGCGCTGCTCGATGTCCTATGTTCGGCCTCGGCTAATAGTCGACAGCTTGAACGCATCGGCCCCAAGTTGATTTCACGTGACTTCGACAACCAGACGTCACACCTAGAAGGGCATTACAAGAACCAATTGCTCACTCGCTGGCTGAGCGAGCAGGTGGGGCTGGATTTACCGCTCCAGACAGTGGCGGAAGATTTCTGGAAGCGTGGCATCGAAGCAGGGCTAGGCGCTGGCGACCCAGTCGAGTCGATTACGATGCTGGAGGCGCAGACGGGAATTCAGGTAAAGGGGCATTAGGGGGTCGGCAGATACTGTCAACCGCCCATAAGACGGCCCTGATATGGTGAATCTATGGCTACTGAACATCTGCATCCTCTCGTTCGAACCAAGTTCGAACGGCGGTTTGGGGCACCGACGGAAGCGAGGGCGGCGCAACTGCTGCGCCGGTATAAGATCATCACGCAGGGCCCAAGGGTGCCCGCAGTTCTCGGCATTGAGGTGTTGTATCGTGATGGGGGGCCTGTTCTGGGCATGAGAGCAGATGAACCCGTAGCGACGGCCTGACATCTTGTCCTAAGTCGCATTTTCCCTCTCAACAATCTGGTTAGGATATTGGAGCATGGCACACCCTGCTAGAATCCGGCGCGGCCTGCAGGTGTGCGGGCCTAGTCGCAACCTATGGGAGCATTGATGACTGAAAAACAACAGGCGAAGAGTTTAGGTAAAGCTACTCCGTCCAACGCCGTGTGGGGATCCGATGTAATGGTTGATATTTTGAGGGCGTTGGGCATCAAGTACATCGCACTGAACCCTGGCGCATCGTACCGCGGGCTACACGACTCACTGGTGAACTACGGGGGCGGTGGGCCTGAGATGCTTATGTGCTCTCACGAAGAAATCGCGGTTGCCATTGCTAACGGGTACGGGCGAGTGACAGGTAAGCCGATGGCCACTGGTCTACACAACGTCGTTGGCCTGCAGCACGCTGCGATGGCAATCTTCAATGCTTGGTGCGATCGTACACCGATCTTGAACCTTGGAGGCGCAGGCCCGCAGAACGCGATTAACCGGCGCTCCACGGACTGGGTCCACACTGCGCTCGTGCAGGGCGCGTTGGTTCGTGACTTCGTGAAGTTCGACGACCAGCCGTTCAGCGTGGAAGCCTCGATGGAATCGATCTTGCGGGCGTACCGGATAGCGACGACGGTTCCCATGGGGCCCGTGTACGTTGCGTTGGACAGCGACGTGCAGGAAGAACGCCTGAACGGTCAGGCGATGATCCCGGATGTGGCGAACTTCAAGGCACCAGCGCCACCGCGCGCAAACCTGGATGCTCTTCGCGATGCAGCGATCATGCTGGTCGGGGCCGAATGGCCCGTGATTATCGCGGGCGAAATCAGCCCCCACGCCACCGCGCTCGACGACCTGGTCGATCTAGCGGAGTTGCTGGGTGCAGCAGTAGTAGACACTAATCGTTTCAGTTTCCCCAACACCCACGACCTCGACGCGACGCAAGCTCGCGAGGCGGTGGTCAAGGACGCGGATGTGATACTCGCGCTGGACGTGCCAAGCCTTGGCGTTCCGCTCGGGCCAAACGTTCGAGAGCGTGGTGCGTTGCAGCCAGCTATCAGCGAAGACTGCAAGATCATCAACATCGGCATGTTCGAGTTCGAGAAGCAGAGTTGGGTGACGGACAACATGTGGCTCATGCCTGTGGTAAATCCGATTGCCGCGGACTCGACGGGGGCCATCCGGGAGTTGCTAATTATGTGCCGCGAGATGCACGCCACGGGCGAGGACTTCTCAGCCAAGGCCGCGGATCGTCGGGCCAAGATTGCAGCGCTGCACAACGATGCCGCACAGAAGAACGCGGCTCGGATCGCTACCGAGTGGGACTCAACTCCCATTGCAGCAGGTCGCTTTTACGGTGAACTCAAGGCGAAGCTTGCTGAACGGGAGTGGGCTCTTGTCCACAGCCACGGCGGTCGATGGAGGGGCATTCTCGAAATCACCGAGCCCGATCACGAACTCAGCGGAGGGCGCGGGGGTGCAGTGGGTTCAGGCCTTCCGACCGCCATTGGCGGGGCGCTCGCGCACAAAGGCGACGGCAAGCTGTGCGTGGGAGTGTTCGGAGACGGCGATTTCTTTATGACCAACGGCGCTCTGTGGACAGCGGCCAAGTACGACATCCCGCTGCTAGCGCTGATTTACAACAACCAGTCCTACTATAACGACGAGGATCACCAAGAGCGAATGGCCATCGCACGAGACAGGCCCATCGAGAATAAGGGCATCGGCATCCGGATCGAAGGGCCATCCCCAGATTTCGCTATGCTAGCGAAGTCTCAAGGGGTAGCTGGCTTCGGCCCAGTCACGGACCCCAATGACTTGGCTAGCGTGCTGGAAGAAGCGATAAAAGTGGTGGAATCTGGCAAGCCCGCGGTTGTCGACATCCACACGACTGCCCGGTAGAAAGAGTTGTCCTCCACTCAAGTGCTCGTCCCCTTCGAGCATAGGGCGACCCTATCCATCATATTAAGAAGTAATCATTGTGGGGAGTCTGTCCTCTCCAGTGTGTCATCTTTAGCGAAGACCGAAGGAATTAACAATGTCACAGCCTACACTCGATAAAAAAACATTCCTGATACTGGCGCGCCAGGCAGGTTTCAATCCGACTGACCCGCACCTAGATGAGCTCTTCCCCGAAGTCCAATTGATGCTCGAGCGTATGGAGATGCTGTTCGATTCACCCGTGGATGGCTTCGAGCCGGGGTATCGCTCACCTGAGAGTGAGGTGTAGCCATGGCAGATACATTATTAACTACTATGACCGTCGCCGATCTGGCTAAGTGCATCAAGGCCAAAGACGTCTCTCCCGTCGACGTTGTAGAGGCCTTCATCAAGCAGACGACGGCTACAGAGCCGTTGCTGAATGCGTGGATCACACTGATACCAGACCAGGCAAGAGCCGCTGCGAAACAGGCGGAGGCAGAAATCGCGGCTGGCAACTACAAGGGCCCATTGCACGGCATACCTGTGGGCTTGAAAGACCTCTTCTGGACCAAAGGAGTGCGCACTACTTCAGGCTCCGCTATCACCAAAGACTTCGTCCCTTCGGAGGACGCGACAGTGGTGGCAAAGTTGCAGGATGCAGGCGCATACGCGTTCGGCAAGACGAACATGGTGGAGTATGCGTACGGTGGATCTGAGCACAATGCGATCTACGGTGCGCCGAAGAATCCTTGGAAGCTTGATCATGTCACTGGTGGTTCAAGCAGCGGTTCCGGTGCAGCAGTTGCGGCAGGCCAAGTGCCCATAGCCCTAGGTTCAGACACGGCTGGGTCGGTACGGGCACCAGCGGCGCTATGTGGGCTCACTGGGCTCAAGCCAACCTACGGCCTTGTGAGCCGGTTCGGCGTCTCCCCATTGTCCTGGAGCATGGATCACGTTGGTCCTCTGGCGCACACCGCCGAGGATGTCGCTATAGCCATGAACGCGATGGTCGGCTATGACGCGAAAGATCCAGGTTCAATCAACCACGGCCTCGAAGATTACGTTGAGGCACTGAGGAACGATTTTAAGGGCCTGCGTATCGGTGTGCTACAGGATGATTTCATCTGGGACGTTACCCTTCCCGAAGTCAAAACCGCATTCGACGATGCCATAACGCTGATATCAGGGCTGGGAGCAGCCACCGAGCCTGTGTACATCGGGAACTTGGAGCGCCTAGCGCTAGCGCAGGTCACCATCACTACCGCTGAAGCCAATACCTATCATCATGAGATGATTCAGCGGGCTCCGGAGCTGTACCACCCGGTAGTGCGCAGGCGCATCGAGGCTGGCTTCTTTATGCCTGTTGCCGCCTACGTGCAGGCCCAGAGGGTACGAGCTCTATTCGAAGAACGCTACGCCAGCTTATTCGCGACGTTCGACCTGCTGGTCGCTCCGACAACCCCTGCACCAGCGCTCGAGGCCAATGGCCAGTCGGTGCGTTTACCGAACGGGGAGATGCCTTCGCGGGAAACAGTGCGACTCACAAGGATATTCAACCCGAACGGCCTTCCGGCTATAACCATGCCTACGGGGTTCTCTAAGCAAGGCCTACCGATGGCGGCTCAATTCATCGGCAAGCGCTTCAGTGACGGGTTAGTGATCGGTGCGGCCCACGCGTACCAACAGGCGACGGACTGGCATATGCGTAGGCCGTCAATCTAAGCGACTACGCCTAGGCAGCGCCTCATTTGAAGAGTGGCGAGGCTTTTGGGATTGTTTTGCAGCCTCTTTCGCTTTGGTAGCGGCCTGTTTCGCCTTGGTCGGCGGCCTGCCGTTATCCGCGTCTGCTTTCGCTCGGGAGGGCTTGCCTATTTCTGGGGTGAAGTTATGCTTCGAAAGCGCGGCGCGAAGGTAGCTAGCAGTGCGTGAGTCAGAGTGCGCAGCGACGGCCTCCGGCGTACCCGCAACGACGACGGCGCCTCCATGAATACCTGCGCCAGGGCCCATGTCGATGACCCAATCGGCGTTCTTGATCATATCTAAGTGGTGCTCGATGAGTAGCACTGAGTTGCCGCCGTCGACGAGCTTGTGCAACACGCGAAGAAGATGCGCGCAATCATCGAACGCGAGCCCAGTGGTCGGTTCATCAAGGATGTACATGGTTTTCCCGGTGGCGCGCTTCGAAAGCTCGGTGGCGAGCTTGACCCGTTGAGCTTCGCCACCGCTAATAGTGGTGGCCGGTTGGCCCAAGCGAATGTAGCCCAAGCCAACATCCTCTAGAGTCGCGAGCTTGGCTTTAATCCTGGGAAGAGCATTAAATAATTCGCTCGCTTCGCTAACGGTCATCTCCAAAATATCGGCAATGCTCTTCCCCTTAAATTTGATTTCGAGCGCGTCTTCGTTATAGCGGTGACCGCTACATATCTCACAAGGGACAGTTACATCCGGTAGGAATTGCATTTGGATTTGCACATAGCCGTCACCTGAGCAGTCCTCGCACCGGCCACCTTTGACATTGAATGAGAACCGACCAGGCAAGTAACCGCGTGCTTTGGATTCTGGCATCGACGCGAACAAATCGCGTATGGGGGTAAACACACCGGTATAAGTAGCAGGGTTAGAACGCGGTGTTCGGCCAATAGGTGATTGATCGATGTTTACGACTTTGTCGATGTTGTCCAAGCCATCGACGCCATCACTGGCTCCGGGTCGGTCCTTGGCTCGGTAGAGCTGCTGCGCCAGCCATTTGAACAGCACTTCGTAGACAATGGTTGATTTACCAGAGCCAGATACTCCAGTGACGCACACCAGTTCACCCAACGGGATATCTAGCGTAACGTTCTGTAGATTGTTCTCACGGGCCTTGCGAATGCGCAATTTCTTGCCATTACCCCCACGCCGGACCGTGGGTAGGCTGATCTCCCGTCGCCCGGACAGGTAGGCTCCCGTGAGAGACCCTTGGGCTTTTTCAATGTCATCAATGCTGCCTTCAGCAACAATCCATCCGCCATGCTCACCTGCCCCAGGGCCGAGGTCCACAAGGTAATCTGCCTCGCGCATGATGACTTCATCATGCTCGACTATGATGACCGTGTTACCTATGTCGCGCAGGTTCTTGAGCGTGCCTATCAAGCGCTCATTGTCGACCGGGTGCAAGCCGACAGACGGCTCATCACACACGTACAGCACGCCCATGAGGCCAGACCCAATCTGCGTAGCGAGCCGGATGCGTTGGCCTTCACCTCCACTGAGCGTGCCCGCCGACCTCGAGAGGCTTAGGTACTCTAGGCCGACGTTAAGCAGGAAGCTTAAGCGTGAGCCAATCTCCTTGAGTATCTGGTCAGCGATGATGAGGTCACGTTCGGAGAATTGATTCGAATCGCGGTGTGCAGGCCAGCGAGGCGCAACAACAGGCCCCGCAGCCTTCCCCTGCACCGATGCCGTCCACTGAATAGCATCCGACACAGAGAGTTCTGTGACTTGGATAATACTGCGATCGGCGATAGTAACGGCGAGCGATTGGGGATGAAGGCGATTACCGTCGCAAGCGTCGCACGGCAATGTCATCATATAGCGCTCGATTTCGTTGCGCATGTAGTCGGACTGGGTATCGCGGTAACGGCGCTCCAGGTTAGGGATGACACCTTCAAACGATGTGTCCCACTCGAACACGCGGCCACGGTGAGAGCGGTGGGTTACTTTGACTTTTTTGCCGTCGCCCACGCCGAAGAGAATCTTGTGTTGGGCTTCTCCTGGGAGCGAAGCCCACGGCGCCTCCGCAGAGAAGCCGTGGGCTTCCGCGACGCCTCTTAGGATGCTGTAATACCAGTTGGTGGCGGTCCCAGCACGCGCCCATGGGTTGATCGCGCCCTCGTTCAGAGAGCGCGCAGCGTCCGGCACAACCAACCCTGGGTCAATGACCAAGCGAACGCCAAGGCCGGAGCACCGCAGGCACGCACCATGAGGGCTGTTGAAGCTGAAGGTGCGTGGTTCGATTTCAGCAAAACTGATACCACAGTAAGAGCAGGCAAACTGCTCTGAATAGACATGTTCATCGCCAGAGTCTGCATCCACAGTGAGCATCCGTCCCTCGCCGAACCGGAGCGCTACTTCGATGGAATCGACAACGCGGCTGCGCTCTGTTTCATCATCGAGTACCAAGCGGTCGACGACAATCTCAATAGTGTGCCATTGCTTCTTGTTGAGGTTAATTTCTTCGTCGAGTCCGCGGATGACACCATTCACTCTGACACGGACGAAACCGTTCTTGCGTGCATCCTCAAAAATCTCTTTGTGCTCGCCCTTCTTATGCACGACACGGGGGGCCAGTAGCATCAATCGAATGCCCTGCTGGTCAAGGACAGCCAACGCTACTTGCTGGACAGTTTGGCGCTGGACAGGGCGCCCGCA
Source organism: uncultured Dehalococcoidia bacterium (assembly GCA_937901475.1). GTDB lineage: Bacteria > Chloroflexota > Dehalococcoidia > Lucifugimonadales > Australimonadaceae > CALGTL01. The sequence goes on along the minus strand of CALGTL010000172.1, from coordinate 9,199 downwards.
ATTGTAACAATGAGGGTTGCCTACTCGGGCATAAAGCAATCGGAGGTAGTCGTAAATCTCAGTGACGGTGCCGACAGTGGAGCGAGGGTTATTAGACACTCCTTTCTGGTCAATTGAAATCGAAGGCGAGAGTCCTTCAATATATTCGACATCAGGCTTGTCCATTCGGCCAAGGAATTGCCTGGCATAGGCCGACAAAGACTCCACGTAGCGGCGTTGACCCTCCGCGTAGATAGTGTCAAAAGCGAGGGTGGATTTACCAGACCCGGACGGCCCTGTGATGACCACAAGTTTGTCGCGCGGAATGGTGACGTCGACATTTTTTAAGTTGTGCTCGCGAGCACCCTTAACGACGATTTTTTCGAGGGCCATCAGACTCCGGCTTCGGGAAGGGATCAAGAACTCCTTGCTCTCAACAAGGGAGGCATTCTGATACTACCACGCAGCTTGCACAATCAGCGCTAGGGGGTTCTCATTTGTTAGGTAGATTAATATGAAGCACCCATACGGGCACTACGCAATACCCAGCTTGAGTATGCGCAAACGACAACGCCAGAGTATGGACTCGCCTCATCACGCGCGCCTTCATGCGCGAATGAATCGCTCTTCTCCAGGAACTTTGACCCAGACTCTCTCTTCACGCACTGCAGTCTCGTAAGCCACCGTATCGTAGGTGTATTTGTCTAAGCATTCGCCTGTCTTGAGATCAAAGACTGCGGCGTGAAGCGGGCAGACGACGACTCCTGGCTCAACAGGGCCGTAAGAGAGCAACCCAAATTCATGTGGGCAATAGTTCTCGATGGCGTAAGCAGTTTCACCATCCCAGAAAACCCCAATCTCATGCCGACCATGTATGGGATCATTGAACTCAAATCTGAGGGCCCCTTTGCTCTTCAAATCATCCAGGGAGCACAAGTCAAATTCGTCTTCGTGCGTTGCTTTTTTCGTGGGCCCTTCTGACATCGCCTTAACACCAAAGGAACGGGAAGACCCCGTCATCGAAAAGATTGAAGCACGGAATCCATCACCGGGATCCCGTATAAATTACTGAATCTCAATCAAGGGAGACCCGGCATTCACGCTTTGGTCAGTCTTGATTTTAATGTTTTTCACCGTGCCCGATTTGGCCATACGGACACTTTGTTCCATCTTCATACTCTCTAATACACAGATCTCATCACCGGCCTCTAACTCTTGCCCTTTGGTGACTTTAATCGCGACCACTTTGCCAGGTAAAGGACACCGAACCACTCGCTCGTCTCCCTCAGTAATGCCTCGAAGGCCAGGTTGGTCAACCTTAGGGGCTTGACGACGCACTGTAGGCAGTGGGCCATCAGCGGCTGCGCCCATCTCTACGAGGTAAGTCTCCCCGTCGACGTTCACTTCAACAGGACTCTGGTAGGCATCGCCCACCTCTACTGAGTACCACTCGCCATTAACCTTTAGCCGCATCCGTTTCACAGGGGTGACTCTCTCCTACCTACAATGTTTTACAGCATACCGCTACTGAGTCGGTTAACCATCAAGGTTCGACGTCCGTGCATCTTCCATTTGCTCGGCATAGCATTAGCCGCTGTTTCCTGGTTGAGCACCATGGCGACCGCTAGTGCAGCGATAAGTTCGTTCCCACCAGAATTCGGGCTTGCCAGCATTCTCTCCAAGAAGCCTGTGTCATATGTCCCATTGAGGAACGGCTTACTATCCAGCACGCGCTCAACTAATGGAATGTTGGTCACCAGTCCTTCGATGACGTACTCGCTGAGTGCTTTCTTCATGTTCTCGATAGCGGTAGCGCGGTCTTTGCCGCGCACGATGACCTTGGCCATCATCGACTCATAGAAGGGCTGGATTTCATAGCCTTCGTACAGCGCGCCATCAACGCGAACGTTGAAGCCAGTAGGCTCTTTAAGTGACTCCACTTTACCCGCCGTCGGAAGCAGCATTATCGGGTCTTCGGGATAAATCCGTGCTTCGATAGAAGCACCAATGTGCTTGACCTCATCCTGCACGATAGGCAAAGGCTCGCCTGATGCTGAGCGCAGTTGCAGCTCAACAAGATCAAGACCGGTCACCATCTCGGTTATTGGGTGTTCCACCTGCAGTCGGGTGTTCATTTCCAGGAAATAGAAGTGCTCTCCATCACTATCTAGCAAGAATTCAATCGTCCCTGCGTTGCTGTAGCCGATATCCTTGGTAAGCCGCACCGCTGCTGACAGCAGCGCATCGCGAACCTCAGCGGATAACTTTGCACACGGAGTCTCTTCGACAACTTTCTGGTTCCGGCGCTGCACAGAGCAATCGCGCTCAAAAAGATGGATGGCGTTGCCATGTTTATCGCCGAACACCTGCACCTCGACATGCGATGCATTCTCGACACGGCGTTCCAGATAGACTCGGCTACTGCCGAAGGAATTCTGCGCTTGCCTACGAGCGGTCACGATGGCCTCTGCGAGCTCGCTAGGCTCGCGGACAATACGGATGCCCATGCCTCCACCACCGTCTGCTGCCTTGACCATCAGGGGAAATCCAATTTTCTTGGACCACTCTTCGGCATCTGAATCGTCTATTTCACCATCGGTTCCGGGAACTACAGGGACATTGGCGGCAAGCGCAGTTTTGCGTGCAGCAACCTTGTCCCCCATCTGCTCGATAATGTCTCCGGTAGGGCCGATGAAGGCGAGGCCCGCTTCTTCCACTGCGCGAGCGAATGCCGGTGATTCCGACAGGAATCCATAGCCAGGATGGATAGCCTCAGCGTTGGTTTTCTTGGCAGCTTTGATGATAGTGTCAATCTTCAGGTAGCTCTCGGATGCCTGGGATGCGCCTATATGCACGGACTCGTCCGCCATCTTTACATGCAACGCTTTTTCGTCGGCGTCCGAATAGACCGCGACGGACTTAATCCCTAGCTTCTTGCACGTGCGGATAACACGGCATGCGATCTCGCCACGATTGGCGATGAGTACCTTGGTGAACACATCGCTCAGTTTAGCAGGGCGCAGTTCCGCATATTAGATGCTCGCCAAACTGCCGCTTAAACAGCGGCAATCATGTGGAATTGGACGCGAGCCTTACGCTGGACACCCATCTTCATGATCTGTCGCGCGGGTCGGTTATTCGGATCTGGGAAGATCGCGGCCCATTCCTTGTTGATGACAACGAGGTCCGCGTAGTCCTGGATAAGCAAGGTCATGTGCCCAATGTCATCAAGCGACATGCCTCCCTCTTGGGCAAGTGTCTCGATGTTGCGTATTCCGTAGAAGGATTGTCCGATCACACCATTGACCGCCTCAACGTTTTCGGCGCTCGCTGGGTCAACGCCTGATACGCCTGAAGAGCAATACAGACCACCGAGGCGCGATGCCATGGGGATAGGGTCATGGTGTTCATGTCCGGGAATCTCGTGGTTGCTTCTTTCAGCATCTATGTTGCCGATCACCTGGATTTGAATCTGCCCTCCCATGGGGTATCGGAACGTTTTGCGAGCGGCCTGATACTGGCCAATTGGCCAGGCTTCGAGGTAAATGTCTACCATGTAGGGCTGGTAGGCGAAGTCGTTGAGGTACACCCATTGGAGAGCAATGTCGTCAACGGTGCCACCAGCAGCCTCCATGAAGCGGCGCATGTTATCAAAGCACTGGTCCGTTTGGGCGTCCTCACCGATGACCGACTCTGACGTGCTGAGGTCCCATGGGACGATGACTGATGAGAAGACATAGTTCCCCATTCGTACACCATTAGGCAGTGGGTCACGATGGGTGAGGCCTTCGACCTCAATGCATGTGCGATTCTGATTGATGACGCCGAACGCCTGAAGCTCTACACCTGCGCCAGGTGCGATGGGGTATGAGGTCGTTTTGCGAGCAGGGCGGTTGTCGGCATTAGGGAATAACTCAAGCCAGCCTGTGTTAATGTGAGCGCGGTAGTCTTGAGAGTCGATAAAATTGGTAACGAGACCGATATTGTCGGTGCTCAAGCCAGCGCCTTCCACCAGCGCAGCGAGGTTGTGCCAGGCGTTAAGGAACTGTTCTGCAGGGTCCTCAGGAATCTCTCCGGTCTTGAGGTCAACACCTCGAACACCGGATGTGAAGAACATGTCTCCGGCTTTGACTAGATCCGGCGAAGGTGAATCCTCAGGAGATAGGCCTGGTAGGTTGTATGTGGTGCGTTTCCCCATGATGCTTCAGCTCCTCTAGCGGGCCCGAATCGGCCGCGGGTCGCGTTTGGTACGCCATTCGTCAACGGAAATCTGCGCAGCGGCTTCAGCACCCTTAAGCGCCAGTTGCTCGTCACTGTCTTCATCTCCGGTGCCGGTCACGCCGATACCACCGATGACTTGACTCTGGCGCCGTAGTGTCCAGCCACCATGAATAGTCGTTACGTTGAGATCTGACCAATCAGCGACTGTGCGACCGTCATGTGTAATCTGCTGCCGCCATAGGCTGCTGTCGCGACCGATGAACGCTGCTGTATACGCCTTCCGCTCTGCGTTGCGAATGTCGACGGCTGAAGCACCGTCTTGGCGCGTGAAGTAAACAATGTCCCCGCGGTTGTCGACGACCGCAACGGCGATAGGCTTACGATTAGCGCCTGCCGCATCCAAGACCGCCTGCGCGACTAGGCGGGCGTCCGCGTGCCCGATAACTAGCTCATTGATCATTTCTCAAGTCCCATGGCATCGAGGCCAATCTGCGCTAGTGCCTCGTCCCGGATAGTGGTGTTGCCGCTCATAGCGATTCCGCCGACTACGGCACCGTTATTCCGAATGGCGATCCCACCCTGGAGCGACGTAATCATGGGATCTCCCCAATCACTGAGAGTACGATGCTTTGCTTTAATCTCGCTGTCCCGGAAGTCGACTGTGTTGACTCCGAGGTTTGCCGAGGTGTAGGCCTTAGCGCGGGCTCGGCGCAACATGCGAGCTGGCGCCCCGTCTTCACGATACAGGAGCACGGGAAGGCCTCTGTCATCGGCGATAACTAGGGCTATGGGGTTGTCCGTGTCGGTAAGGGCTTCAAGGATGGCGTCTCTCGCTTTTTCCGCTTCCTCAGTCCCAATGCTTTCTCTCTGGAACATCACTAGCTCCTCATGGTGCTTCGGTGAGGCGGGACTCTACGTTGAGGGATGACGTGTGTCAAATTCCCGGCTTGATGATAGGCAATTAGTCAGTACTTTCAAATGCTCGCCTATTGAATCCCATTCGCTTGGCTTGTGATCAGAGGCCGATCGCTGTGCTTGGGAGTACCTTAGCTCTCTAGGCTGACATGGAGGGCGACGCGGTCTTCGTTGCCAATAACTCGCATGGTGTGGCCAGGGCCATCTATATCCTCGAACAGGATGACATCGCCCGCGTTGATACTGCGGGTTTCGCCATCGGAGACGCCCACTTCCGCGGCGCCAGAGACCATGATTACGAGACGCCGGCTGGGCGCAGGGTGCCAGTCTGCGAAGAATCCTGGTGGTTGGATCGCAAACATAGTAATGCCTGCTTGGCGGGTGTCCGTGCGCATGTAGGCACCACCGGCCGTGGGCGTAGTAGTCCAATCGATATCTTTGAAGTGGGTTTGGCCATCTGTGCCATGGTAAACGCGAGTCATCTTCATAGTTCTAATGGTTAACCTACGCTAATTAGTCGACGTTTGTTTTTGGACTCTAAAATGACCATGCTCGTAACTTTTGGGGATCGTCCGCTGAACTGAAACCCATCACTGCTTGATCAAGGGTAGCTATTTTTGCCGGTTGCGAAGTTCTGTCCAGACGTCATTGGGGGTAAGGCCGGCATCGGCGATAAGGACGAGGGTGTGGTACATCAGGTCCGCAATCTCGCCGGGGAGGTGTTCAGTGTCGTTGGTGGCTGCAGCGAGGGCGCTCTCGAGTCCTTCCTCACCCACTTTCTGCGCGATACGGGCGGTGCCGCTCTCAAACAACGTGGTGGTGTAGCTGCCTTCGGGCATGTCCTGCTGACGCTGTTTGATGGTGAGGAACAGCTCATCGAGGATTCCTGCCTTGCTGTCAGCTCTGACGTAGCCAGGAACTGCTGTGTCGAGAGGGGTGAAGAAGCAGGTCTCCGCACCCGTGTGACAAGCTGGGCCGTCTGCTTTCACTTGGAACAAGAGCGCGTCACCGTCGCAGTCGATCTGAGCAGACTGAACGTGAAGGAAACTACCGGAGGTGTTTCCCTTGTGCCAGAGTTCTTGTCGTGAGCGGCTGTAGAAGACCATCTCGCCGGTATCGATAGTGCGCTGGATGGACTCAGGGCTCATGTAAGCAACCATGAGGACTTTGCCAGAATCCGAGTCCTGACAGATAGCCATTACCAACCCTTGGGCATCCAATTTGACCTGAGAATCCCCAGTTGTACTCATGATTCGTCCTTTACTTAGTTGAGCATATCGAGGAGTGCTTGTAGTTCGGTCAACACGTTGATCTCGTGATCTGGTGTGAGGAGCTTAGCGGCGTCAGGAGGTGGGGTGCGACCAGGGGTGTTCTGGTCACGCCTTATTAGGACGGTTTGCATACCGGCAAGCTTGGCACCATGAGCATCGTCATAGGCCGAGTCGCCGACGTAAAGCACTTCCTCTGGCGCTACGCCTGCTGCGTCACATAACGCGTCGAATGCACGGTGATCTGGTTTATATGCTTTGGCTGACTCCGATGATATCACTGGGTCGAAGCTCCATCCGTTGTACTCCATAGAGCCGATCAGGAAGCGATTATCGGCATTGGACATGACCGCCATGGGGATGCGACCGCGCAACGCATCAAGTGCATCGTTGGTGTCGGCAAAGGCAAGGCGCTGACAGTGGTCGTCCACGCATCGGGTGGCAGCCGCTTCGGCATCGCCAGCGAGGCTGAGAGCCTGGAAGGTTTCGGCGAAAGCATCTCGCCAGGCCTCCCAGTAGGTGCGAAAAGGTGCGCTGTTGGCGGGGTCCGCCATGTTGGTGCGTGTCTTGCGGAAATTCTGCTCACGCCGGCTCCAATGCGAATGGAGCTCGTATCCTTCAATACCGAGTTGTTGGGTCTCGGCGATGGAGGTTAGCGTGGTCACCCAGTCATCCACTTCATTGCTGACGAGGGTGCCGAAGAAATCGAAGGCGACGAGGCAGGGGCGAGGCATAGTTAGTCGTGAGCCTCCCGCATGAGTAGGTTTCGCTTAACGAGCTCCTGTTTGGTCTCGGCGATAGAGAAATGACCGAAGTGGAAGATAGAAGCAGCGAGCGCAGCGTCGGCGTGCCCACCATTTTCGCCTCCATCCAGGGCATCCGCTAAGTGAGAAGGAGAGCCGGCGCCTCCAGAAGCAATCACAGGGATGTGAATCGCATCAGAAATTATCCGAGTGAGTTCTAGATCGTAACCGTCCTTGTGACCGTCCGCGTCCATGCTGGTGAGCAGCACTTCGCCTGCACCAAGTTCAGCCATGTAACGGGCCCACTTGACGGCGTCGATGCCAGTTGGTGTACGCCCTCCGTGAACGAAGACTTCCCAGATCGAGTCGGGGTTTATAGCTATTTCATCTTTCCCTGGATGGCCCGCTGGTAACAAGTCCGCTGGTGCAAGGGCGCCACCCTGTTGCGTGCGTCGGGCATCGATGGCGACCACCATGCACTGGCAACCGAAGGCATCGGCTGCCTCAGCAAAGGCGCTCGGGGTAATGACTGCGGCGGTATTCATCGACACTTTATCGGCACCCGCATTAAGGAGATTACGGACATCTCCTGAGGTACGCACGCCACCGCCGACGGTCAGGGGGATGAATACTTTTTCCGAAACACGTTTGACCACATCGATGATGGTGTCGCGGTTGTCAGAGCTGGCGGTGATATCTAAGAACACGAGTTCATCAGCGCCCTCACGATCGTAGAAAGCGGCCATCTCAACTGGGTCCCCTGCATCTCGTAGGTCAACAAACGAGACGCCTTTGACCACGCGGCCGGCGTTGACGTCCAGGCAGGGGATTATCCGTTTCGTGAGCATGGTTCAGATTGTATCTGGTGCGGCGGGAAATCTCGCGCCTGAACCATGTCTCCACTATGGCTGTTCCGTGCTGAGGACGCTACCAGAGTATTTTGTAGGCTAGTCGAAGGTGGAGTCCTCAGCGCGTTTGGCCTTGGGCCAAATACAGGTCATGAAAGCGATTGCGATGATGGCACCAACAACATCCGCGGCGACATCAAGCACTTCTGCGGAGCGTTCAGGGATGCCGCCCTGTACCCATTCCATAGCGAAGCCGTAGACGCCAGCGATAACGATGGGCATGATTCGGTGGAGCAATACGTTGATAGGTTTGCACAGCGTGAAAGGGAGCACCGATAGCATGAGCAGCCATGTCAGGATTGAATAAGCGGCGGCGTGTGCTATGAGGTCTTTCCTGGGTAGGAAGTCCAGGAAATTACCGTTGTTGTCAGGGCCGATAACAGGGGGCGTGGGCATAGTTGACGCCCAATAGATCAAAAATGCCCAGCCAGTTGCTAAGGCGAATGGTATGAGTAGTCGAACGAGTCGTTTGCTAACGGCCACTCTTAAAAAACTCCTCTCGGTTACCTAGAGGGTCGTTGCCATTCAGATTCGAAGAATCTATAGCAATGATGGTCATTGAGCGTGTCCTGCCCTTGGGGAATTTTATGCCGGGTGTAGAGAAGTTAACTGCCCCCGCCCTGCCTAACCCAGAGGTGAACAATTAGCTGGCCAGCCAGGTGACATTGTCATGAAGGTCCTCGGGGTGAGGATTGGAGGCGAAAATAGCGTACTCACGTTTGGAGTCTCCGATAGTAGTGTCCTTGCCGTGGCCAGGAAGGACGAGAGTGGGCTCCGGCAGCGAATGTAGTTGAGTAGTAATGCTGCTGATGACTTGCTTGAAGTCGGTTGCGCTACGGGTGCGACCGGGGCCTCCAGGGAACAACGTGTCGCCGGATATGAGCGCACCGTCGAGAGCGAGGCAGATGCCGCCCGGCGTGTGGCCTGGTGTGTGCAGCACGCGAATACGGATGTTTCCTACACGGAGGTCATCACCGAAAGCAAGTAGGTTCTCTGGCTTTCCAGGAAACTTGTCAGCGTCTGCCTCATGTACAAAAAAGGGGAAGTCAGAGAGACGCTTAAGGTCCTTATAACCGGCAACGTGGTCGGGGTGAGAATGGGTGATGAGCACTCCTTTGACTCGAAAGTTCTTAGCTTCGTCGAGCAGCCGTTCAATCTGCGCAGG
>CALGTL010000171.1 GCA_937901475.1 uncultured Dehalococcoidia bacterium | reverse complement strand
CGAGCTCGTGGCATGCACAATCGGAATGGCAGCGAACACAGCGGTCCAAGCGGCAACTATGGCCACGCTGGCTAGCGATGAAGTAACGAAATCTATTGGTAGTGTTGCCAAGCTGATCCACGAGAGGTTCGGACACCTTGGACTCGCACACCAGAAGATACTAACAAAGCTGAACTATCTACCGTTCTGCAAAGAGTGTGCCACAAGCAAGGCAACCCGCAAGAAGCAAAACCGAGGAAATCGTCAAACACCAGATGATCCTTTTCATACAGTGCATGTCGACATCGCAGGACCTTTCGTTGAATCGGATACGGGATACAAATACGCCATAAGTTTCACATGCGGAAAGACGCAGTACACACACGTCTACTTTCTCCGAGCAAAGAGTGAGGCACTTGGAGCCCTCATGAACTATGTCTCCGACACCTGGATCAAACTAAAAATGCCTATCCATAAAATCATGCTCGACAATGCAGGAGAATTTGGAGGGGGGCTCTCTGGAGAAGGTGAAGAAATACAACCAGAATTTAAGCTGTTCTGCAAGTCAGTCGGAATAGAGTTGAACTACTCAGACCCAGGGAACCAAGCACAAAACGGAAAGGCCGAAAGAAAATGGAGAACAATCAAGGACGGCACGAGAGTATACCTGGCACACTCCAAACGCCCGGTAAAGGATTGGACACATGCAATGAAGGCCTACACCTACACCCTGAACCGTATGCCCTGCAGAACGAATCCGATGTGGAAATCTCCATTCGAAATGCTACACGAAAAGAAACCAGAGTTAAAACATCTGCGGAAGTGGGGCATGCCGTGCGTGGTAACTCAACTCTCAGGAGTCGACAAGACGAACTGGGGCCCAAAGGGGCGAGAAGGTTTCTTCATGGGCTACGCAGCATCGCACGCCAACGGATCGTACGTGGTGTACATGCCTGACACGAAAAGGTATGTAGTGTCTCGAAACATCAAGATTGATGAAGGCCATTGCGACGCCGTAATCAAGTCGGCACAAATGACGATTGGCAGACTCGAAAAGTTTGAAGCTCAAGCTGGCGAACTGAGTGATGCGGCTGACCAGAGCGACGCAGCTCAGACCGATGAGTTGAACCCACAAGCAGGCACCGCTGACGAAATAACCGAAGCTGGAAAACTATTCAGCGAGGGTGCGAAAGCTGGAAAGAAACCCAAGACGTCATTCACGTCAACGACCAAGATCGGTAAGATCAAACTGACAGACGACGACATCATCATCTGGACTAAGAAAATAGCGAAATCACCATACATTACAGGCCGCTGTAAGGACATGGACGGACTGACAGTGAAAGAAGCACTCAACCGGATGTACAAAGACGCCGCAGGAATTGCGGTAAAGTACAAAAGGAGCGATTTAAAATACGATATTTCCGGAGGGAGAATTAGATTAGAATCTGCAATCGAAGCGCACACTGTAGAGCTCCAAGAGATTGAGAGCGACTCAGTTAAAATGACAACTCGAGAATTACTAGAACACAATGGAGAGGTGGCACTGACGATCTCTCTCCCGACAGGTACACTTGATGTGCTAGTTGAGAAGAAGGCTGAATACACCAGGAACTCAAAAGAACCCAAGAACCTGGACGAGGCTCTGGAAATGCCAGACGCCACTCAATGGAAGAACGCCGTAATCAAGGAGTTAACTTCATTGAAAGATATGGGCACCTACCGCATAGTTAGCTTACCTCCTGGGAGGAAGGCAGTAGGTTGTAAATTAGTACTAACAAGAAAATTCAAGAGCACCGGTGAGATAGAGAAGTGGAAGGCACGCTGTGTACTACTAGGATACCGACAACGCGAAGGAGTAGACTACAAGGAGACATTCGCCCCCACTGGAGGGTTTTCATCTTTCAGGATCATGTGCTCATTGGCCTGCCACTACGACTGGAAACTTAGACAAATTGACTTCCAAACGGCATACCTCAACAGCGAGATGGACCACGAGATGTACATGAAATTACCCCCAGGAATCCAGTGGCTGGAAGACATGGGCAGTCTGCCAGGAAATCCGGTGATGCATCTTCTGAAAGGCCTGTACGGAGCAAAACAAGCAGGACGACTCTGGAATAAGATGTTGGACGCGTCACTGAAGAGAAGAGGTTTCAAAGTGACTACGCATGATCCGTGTATGTACATCAAATTCATGCCAGGAGGGAGAAGACTCATGGTACTAGGATATGTAGACGACTGCGCTATAACTGGGGATTCGGACGTTGAAATCGAAGAGCTCATTTCCAGCATCAAGGAAGAGTACAACAACAAAATTGACGACCTCGGAGAGCTGGAGTGGTTCCTTGGAATGAGGATTCAACGAGACAGGAAGAAGAGAGTACTGAGTATTGACCACAGCAGATACATCACTGACGCACTCGAGAAGTACGGGTATTCAGACGTCAAACCGTCCACACTACCATTCCCAGTTCAGCACGACCTCAAAAGAAGACAAGTAGGTGACTTGGATACGAAGGAAAAGAAAGGCGAGGAATTCCCTTACTTAAGCATGTTAGGGGCCGCTCTATGGTGTACACGAGTTTGTCCGGAAATCCAATACGCGGTATCACTACTGGCCATGTTTTCGGCCGCTCCTGAGCCGTCACATTGCAAGGCTTTGAAGAACGTTTTCCAATACCTAAAGAGTGTGAAGGAAATGGGACTAGTATTCCATTCGAACCCAGATGAAAATCTGAAGTTTGAGATGAGAGGTTTTGTTGATGCGTCATACGCCGACAACTATGGGAATAACCTGGACAACCGACGCTCGACAACGGGTTTCGTATTTATGCTAGGTGGAGCCGCAATCAGTTGGAGTTCGAAAAGACAAGCTGTTGTAGCCTGTTCTACCACTGAATCGGAATACATAGCTGCATACACAGCAACGAGAGAAGCAATATGTTTGAGGAGAATGTTGATTGAATTAGGAGAGACTAGCGTGATAGCTCCTGTGGATCTGAACGAAGATAATCAAGCATGCATTAAATTAGCAAAGAACCCTTGTTCAGCACAACGAACCAAGTCGATGGATACGAAATACCATTTCTTGAGGCAGGCTGTTCAGGAAGGAAAGATAAACCTGAAATATGTGGATACCAAAGAACAATTGGCAGACATTTTTACGAAGATGTTACCTTTCCCTCAGTTCCGGAAGTTAAGAACTGAGATCGGCAGAAGACACTACCAATTCGAGTAATACAGAGTGGGTATGTGGTTTTGGGGAAATCCGTTAACCGACTCAACGGCATTCCCAGTGGGCTGTCTGACTCGATTGGCCAGGTAGCAAATGCGCAGAGGGCGTACTTGGCCCAGATTGGAATTAGACTTAGTTTTAGACGCAGACGCTCACAATATAACAACGTAAAGCTTGAGAGACACACGAGGTCCCCGCTGTGGACGCTCTAGTGCTTGAACGCTGACTGCCACTGCGTGGTATTTGTAAAGGAAAAACTACAGGTTATGGGAGCCTAAATCGCTTAAGTCAGCGTTTAGAGTTTCCGTAGACAAAATGGTGAAGACGCCAAGCAAGTCTACGGCTGCAACTGTCGCAGAAACCGCTGCGAAGGTCATGCGAAAGGGTCGCTCGAAGAAGAAGAGTGCTAAAGAACCCGAAGATGAAGAGGATGGAGACCGAGGAATATCCGAAACCGAAAGCTCTGATGAGGAATGGGGAACCATCACTGCTTTCAAGTACAAGAAGGGTCTGCCAAAGCTTCCCGCAGAAGTTGGCATGGAGGGCACAGATGATTACCTTGCTGTACTTGACCACGTTCAAGGAATGAAGGAGGGCTTTGAGCGGCACATGAATTCAGTAGGAGCTCGGTCAAACTTGTGGGAACTGTGCATGACACCTACTTTTGGGGACACTATAAAAGGGGTGGGAAAGGCAGATCAGGATGTGCTGGAGGAGGCTGAAACGCTGCTCTTTGAGGAAGCTTCACTGGCAAAGCTAAGACTACTGAAAGAGTTTTCAGCCATGGTGAGAGAAGCTTTTGAAGAAAACAAGGAGTACACTGCACTGATCCGAGGCGTTGCGTCTGGCGCGGTCATGCTCAACCTGGTCAGAGCCCAACACCTGAGATCAAGTGTAGATGGCCAACTGCAGACAGAGGAGATGACCGAGAAACTGAAGGGTCTCCGCCTGAGAAGGAGCATGACACTGAGGGAGTTCTTCAGGCAGTTCGACAACTTGGTGCGCATCATCGACGACATTGCTGACAGTGACCTGACTGACAAGTACAAGTGCGTCAGGATTACCAACTGCATAAGGCTGTCCATGGCTGAACTACGAAAGAACGGTGGCAGGGAATTCGGCCCAGTGGTACAAATGTTAGATGTCAACGCAAAGTCGAACACACTCACCGATGTGAAGAGGCATTTGAACATGGCAAACGACACCCAGGTCAACGAGCTCAAGAAGGAAAAGCTGCCGGGAAGGGCATCTGAGGATCTCCAAGCGAATTCTGCGGTCATGAACGACCCAGATTGTGTTCATTGCAATTCGGATCATCAATGCTGGACACATGGCGTGAAGTGTCCTGGGGCTAACAGCACGTGCGAGAAGTGGGGAGGAAGATTTGGAAACGATTGCTGGACATGCTTCCCTAAAACCAAACCTTCACGCAACAGCAACTCCAACTCCAACAGATCGAAGAGGACCAAGAGAAAGCCATCCGACGGCGAGTACTGTCGTGACTTCCAGATAGGCAAGTGCACCCGCACCAACTGCAAGTTCCCGCACAAGAAGAAGCCAGGAGTCGAGGCAAACATGGCCCAAATCAAGGCCGTTATGAAAGGTCTTGTTGCCATTGCCGTTGCTGAGAAGAATAAGACCGAGGAAAAGGCACCGACAGAGGCGAACACGGCTAGTCTCCCCGACAACTTCCTGGACGACTTCCCGGAATTCTTCATGTTCGATGTAGGCGAGGACAGCGAGGCGCATGCCACCGGCATGAGGCAAGCCGCAGACATCTTGGGGTCATCGCTTCCCGAAGAATCATCCACAGCCATCGAAGACCTGCGCGATCTCATTGATGAAACATTCGGCGCGTCAGGCGATGAGCTAGACGCATCACAGAGCTCCGAGGACGAGTCAGACGATTCGGCAGACGACCCTATCTTACAGGAACTGGCCGCAAAGTTGGCTCGGCTTGAGTCGGAGAAGGAAGAACGCAAGGCTGAGACCAAGCGTGCGGCAGAAGTCGAAAAGAAGGCTGAAAGGAAGAGGATGAAGAGCGAGAAAGCTAAAGAGAGGAAGAGAGAGATGGCTGAGAAGGTGAAGTGCCTGGAGAAAGAAGCTGAACTGGAGAGAGAAGCTGAACTGGAGAGGGAGGCGGACGAGGCGGACGAGTCAGACCAATCTGAGGAAAAGGAAGACGAACGAGCCGAACCAGCAACTCCAGAAGAAGAACTGCCGGAAACACCAACGGTCACACCACGTACCAGTCTCCAGCGGAAGGGCACTCCAAGAACAGTCAAAATCATGGAACAGGTGGGCATACTTGAACGACTGCTTCCGAAGATGAACCCAGACAAGTTGAAACTTGTGACGAAGCTGATCAAGAAACTACCGGGACAAGTGATGACGAGAGCAATGATGAAGATCATAAAGGACACCCCGAAGGAGGATCGTTTCAACACGTTTACCAATCTCACAGACCAAGGCGAGTCAGAAGAGGATGAACTAGGCACGGAACTATCCAACAAGGTGTTCGCTTTCGTCACGAAAGAAGGAAGACACAAGATTGCGAACTCGCTGGCTGAACTGAAACAAGGTGTGAACTACCCCGTCAACTGGAATGACGCGAAGAGTTTCGAGAATGTCAAGGTAGCTGACGCTTGGCTGAGGGATGCGAAGAAAGCATTGAAGTTGAAAGAAGGCCAAAACACAACCCCAGTGAAGAAGAGATCGACGATCAAGATCAAACTGAGCAAGGCTGTGAAGAAACGCGAAGTTATTCACGCAACCCCCATGGAGTTCGATGGTGAAGATCTTGATGACTTTATTGGGCTGGACGACGCAGGATTCGATGATGTTTCTGAACCGATCGATGCCAAGCGAGACAAGATTACCACAGAGCCCGACGAGGAAGCCACTGACGAGGAGTCGACTGACGAGGAGAACAAAGGCAAGAGTTTCGTCTTAGCGACCGAGCCAGTCGTGGGCATTTTCGGCTCCCTGGACGAATTAATGTCGGCTGTGAAAAAGACATCCACCAGGAAAAACATGGCGACTGCCCTGAAGAGAGCGAAATACCAACGTTTTCCGTCCATGGAACAAGCATTAGGAGCTATGACGATTGTCGACCAAGAGTTTGTGTTCACCGAACTAAACGATTACTCACTTGCGCCAAGGCACAACACGTCAAGTATGGATGCCGTGTGGGGAAGGATCAAAGAACTCTCCATCTTGGCAGTGGTCGTGATACTTGTGGGCATCCTAGCAAATGTAGCTCTATCGCCAGGGCCGATGTCACTTCCAGGCACACACGCTATGCACGGCCGGATTCCTGGAGAGGAAGACGTAAGCCCGGGGAACATGACACGGTGGACCAACGCAAATGGAGTAGTGACTGAGAACGAAAACAGACTGCTAGACGATCAAACGGCCCAAAATCCGTATGCACTCCCTGCCGTTTTCGAACCTCTATCGCCCTCTCCTCCTCCAACCGATGAAAACGAGCCAAACCATACGACTTTGGAGTCAGCCCTGGCGCATGTTTGGTTCAACGAGAACTTCCTCATTTCCGCAGTGGAGGCCGACATTCGGGCCGCGCAACAACACGTGAGCCGTGAGGAAAATGACTTGACCCCGCGCACATTGACGAACCAGCAGAGGAATGATCGCGGGAGACCAGCATCACCAGAGCACCGATTAACACCCCAACAGCGTGATACAGATGTCGAACCAAACGGAGTATTCTTTCCCAACAACGAATCATGCAACGCATATGCAGGCACTGAAGGTCGAGAAAGCATACGCCTGAATAACATACGCCGAGAACGAACCGAGGAAATACGGCAGGAAAGTGAACAGCCGCCAGCTCCGAGCTACGTCGACGAAATGAACAACCAGCACCCTTGGTGGAATCCTCCATGGATCCCAGAATCGACACAGCACGTCACTGTGATCCCACTGGTTCATCCCCCTAGTTTAAGTATTGGAGAATACGATGCGAATCAACCGACGGCCCATTTGGATAGGCTGCGAACCAACCTCGTATTCCGTGAAGACTGGACAAGCCGAGGAATAGTACCCGGAGATCCGTTTAACGGTATGGACTGCAGACAAATTCCTGGCCACATGGGCACACCAGCTGACCCGCACCAGGATGACCGCTACACTCCCGAAGGACAGTACACTGGTGCCGCTCAGTTTGAATATCAATACCAACCAGGAGTATCAGCAGCAAACACGGCCGAAAGGAGCGCGCGCCGACGCAATCGTGAATGTGAGATGGAAATTGAAAGAAATAACCGGATCATAGAGCGCGTTCAGTGCACAGAAGACGATTTCAACGAACAGTGTGCACGTGAGTTCTCGGCACAAGTGGATGAAGAGTGCATGAAACAAGACGAGGTTGCCATATCACAAGGCGATCTGGAATGGACTATCTCAACGAGGCACACCCTTCAAGGAGTAGAGGTCGAAAACTGCCCTCCCCACCTAAGAGCAGCCCGACTCCGGCGACACAGCTGGTCACTGACCCGATGCAGAGAATTCGGGAGACATCAGCGCGACGTTGACCGGATGGAAAACAGGCTAAGTGAGCGTTGGGACTGTTTCACCGAAAGGGGAGATTTTCTCTGGGATGTCCACTGCATCTGGGACTACGACTCAAACGCATGGACTGTTGAGAGAGAACGACTCGAACGCGCAACCAGAGAAGTACAGACGTTGAACCACAATCTAGTGGCGGTAAAAGCACAGCACTCCATGCTGATGATGACTATGGCAGCCGGTGAAGACGTA
>CALGTL010000170.1 GCA_937901475.1 uncultured Dehalococcoidia bacterium | reverse complement strand
ATAAGGAGAGGCTCGGCTTCTACACCCGCGAAGGTGAAATTGACGTTGTTGGGGAGACGGAGTTCTGGGTCTCCGTTGAGAGTTGTGCGATCTATTCGTTCCGTAATGCCAGCGATAAGCCGGGTACTGAGGGCGAGACAAGATGCTACGGTCTGCTCCCGACGACGCTCGGCGTTCTCTAAAGCGAGTCCCATCCCGACTATGGAGGGTGTGTTCTCAGTGCCCGCCCGCCGGTCCCGCTCCTGCGCTCCGCCGACTTGCGTGGGCTTAAAGGGTGTGTTGCGCCGGATATAGAGTATGCCGACGCCTTTGGGTCCATTGAATTTGTGAGCGGATAAGGTCAACAGATCGACTCCGAGTTCGTCTACGTTGAGACTGAGGAAACCTGCTGCTTGCACCGCGTCGGTATGAACTGCGATGACGCGGCTCTCACTTGCTGCGCGCATTTTTACGGCCCGTGCAATTTCGGAGACCGGCTGGATAGCGCCGGTTTCGTTGTTTGCTAGCATCACGCTTACCACAGTGGTCAATGGGGTCATGGCTGCTTCGATTGATGCGACCGTGACTATGCCATCATGCCCTGGGCGTACGTAACTGACGTCAAAACCCAGTGACTCTAGCAACTCGGCTGCATGCAGCACTGCATGGTGCTCGATTGCAGTGGTAACGATGTGGTTGCCCCGCTCTCGTAGTGCGAGGGCGGTTCCCATCAAGGCTGCATTGTCAGACTCGGTGCCGCCGCTGGTGAATACGATCTCACCAGCACGAGCGCCGAGAACCTTCGCGCACTGCCCACGGGCGTCATCAATCGCGCGCCGCGAGGCTTGGCCCAGCGTGTAGATGCTGGAAGCATTGCCAAATTGACCCATGAAGAATGGCTGCATAGCATCGAGGACTTCCGAGGCCACTGGTGTGGTCGCAGCGTGGTCTATATAGACGATACCGGAGGGGCGAATGCTCACTGATAGGTCTCCTGGGAAGATACGCTATTCTAGCATTCAGCGCCCGCCATTATTGGCGAAAAGAGGGCGATTCTGTGAATTAGGTAAGCCTATACTGACGCACATCGTATCCTGCTTATGAGGAGTGACCGATGCCGAAAATCAATAAAATTTCGCATGTAGTGTTCGCGGTTGCGGACGTGGAACGCTCAAAGGCGTTCTATCAAAACGTTCTAGGGATGGAGTTGATTAGCGACCGGCCGGACCAGGGGCCTTCGGCATTTCTATCTTTCGGATCACAGCACCATGATATCGCTCTTTTCGAGGCCCCTGTAGGCGCCCAGCGCGGTGAGATGGGCCTTATACATGCAGCGCTTCAAGTTGAAGGTGGTACGGGTGAACTGAAGAAAATGGTATCCCATTTGGAATCACACGGAGTGGAGGTATCCAGCCCCGTCACGCATGGAATTACTAACAGCGTGTACTTCTTAGACCCCGACGGCCATACACTCGAGATTTACTCTGAGGCATTCGCCACACGCGAAGAGGGGATTGCCTACATGCGAGCCCAGCAGGGCTATGGCATCACTAATCCCATTACCCTCTAAGATCATCGCCTAGAGGAACGTACCCGATCTTACTTGCTTGAGCACTCGCTGCGGCAGAAATGCAGCGCGATGAACCTCTGCGTCGTAGTAGCGGAGGCCATCTATGGGAGTGCGTGCGCTGATCCTGGTATCAGTTGCTTTTGAAGCGATAGAGAACGTCCACCAATTACCTGCGTAGGTCGAGAGTGCCTGTGTATAGCAGTCGACAATTGGGAATTGTTCCGCCATCCGCTGCTGTACTGCTCGGACGAAATCGGAGTGGAAATGTAACGACTCGGATTGTGTGACAACGATACCGTCGTCGCGGAGACGTAGAAACACTTGGGCATAGAAAGCACTTTCGAAGAGTTCGGTTGCCGGGCCCACTGGGTCCGTGGAGTCGATAATCACAACATCGAACTCGCGCTGGTCTGACTCGAGGAAGGCAGCACCGCCTTGATCTTGGCGCTCGACCCTTGAATCACTGAGCGCGCTGGCCACACTGGGAATCCACTCTGTGACGACATCGGAGACGCGACCATCAATGTCCACAAGCACCGCAGCCTCCACACTGGGGTGCCGTAAGACCTCGCGGATCGAGCCGCCATCGCCACCACCGATGACCAGCACTTGCTTGGGGTTTGGGTGCGCGTGCATAGCTGGGTGGACAATCATTTCATGGTAAAAATGCTCGTCTCGTTGAGTGAGCTGGACCACGCCGTCGAGCACGAGCATCCGTCCGAAAAAAGAGTGCTCATAAATTTGAACAGCCTGATAATCAGATAACTCTTCGTGGAGGAGTGTTAAATCTTTGTAGTAGTACCCAATGGGCGAGAAGGGGTCAGACTCCCAGAGATCTGACATTACGTACTACCTAGACGCAAAGGACACGCGGCTGCGCGAGGCCGTTGAATGAAGATGCGTAGACGCTGGTGTAAGCCCCTGCGGGAGAGATCGCTACCCGGTCCCCAACGGCGAGATCAGGCAGTCGTACCTCGCGGGCTACGATATCCATGCTGTCGCATGACGGACCGGCGACTGTCCATTCGTTCTCTGGGCCTTCATGGTCAAGACTCGTGTACTGGTACTCAATGCCACCAACAACTTCCATAAGGCCATTGAATACACCCACATCTAGATAGAGCCAGCGGTTGCCTGAGCGAGTTGCCTTGCCGACCACGCGCCCGACCAGCACGCCCGCGTCGCCTACAAGCCCTCGGCCGGGCTCGACTTCAATTGTGCTGGCATCGGGGAATGCAGAGATTGACTCGACGATTGAGTCCAGCGATTGTTCGTAGTCGGGGTGTACATCATGATGGGCAGCCGGAAAGCCGCCGCCAACGTTCAACGTATCGAATTTGATCTCGTGGTTCTTGACTTCATCCCACACTGCCTTGGCGTCGCGAAGCGCGGTTGCCCAAGCAAAGGGATTGGTGCACTGGGAGCCCACGTGGAAGGTGAGGCCGGCGGGTTGTAGCCCAGTCTGGACAGCGTGCATCGCCAGCTCAATTGTTTCGACAGCCGTTGCAGCGAATTTCTCATCAAGAGGCCACGTGCTGCCAGTATTGTCGACTGCCAAACGAAGCAGTACGTGGCAACCGGGGGCATAGCTCGCCAGTTTGTCAATCTCGTCTATCGAATCCACGACAAAACGGTCAACCCCGATGGATCGCATTGCACTGATGAACGCGGGGGCCTTGATGGGATTACTGGTGATAATGCGATCACTGGAAACCCCTAGGGAGAGCAGGGTGCTAAGCTCGGCCTCGGATGCGACTTCAAAGCCTATGCCCTCACCGGCAAGAGTGCGCAGCACGAAAGGGTCCGCGTTGGCTTTGACCGCGTAGTAGGTCGCTATAGCCGGTGCATATCCCGAGAATGTGGCGGCGGTACGCTTAAGGGTCGCCATGTCCATAATCAGAACTGGCGTGGCTGAAGAATGATTCAGAGCAATCTGTATAAGGTTGTCATCAACGCGTAATGTGGTCATTAGCTCAGGGTTTTTCGGTATGCGGAGTAAGAAATAGCCCACCCATGCCCGCCCAGCCTAGCGTGCAAGAAAGGAGCATAAAAAGAGTAGCATCGTAGGAAGCAAGAGGGCAACGCGTAGAGGCGGATGAGAGTGACTCCGGTGTTATACTTACGCCTACTTACCTGGGTTTGAATCGGACTTGCTGGCGAATGGATAGACGGAAGGAAGGTGCTGGGTTGAAGGCTGAAATCATTGCGGTTGGCACTGAATTGCTGATGGGGGAAACGCAAGACACTAACTCTTCCTGGGTTGGTTCGCGCTTCCCTGAAATCGGCCTAGAGCCGCAATGGGTCACGATCGTTGGTGATGACCTGACACGACTGACAGATATCGTCGATAGGGCATGGTGCCGGTCAGACGTGGTGCTGACGATCGGCGGGCTCGGCCCCACGTTAGATGACCTTACACGCGATGCCATTGCTAAGATGTTCGGTGAGGAAATTACCACTGATCCTAGCCTAGCGGCATGGCTGGAAGAGAGCTTCGCCCGCCGTGGGACAACCCCGATGCCCAAACAGAACCTCCGGCAAGCAGGCATGATTCCCTCCGCTGTTACTGTGCCCAACCCATTAGGCACAGCCCCGAGCTGGTGGATCGAACGCGATGGCAAGATCCTCGTGACAATGCCAGGGCCGCCCCGGGAAATGATGAACATGTGGACGACGGAGATGGCGCCACGCCTGAAGGCGCGCATACCTGGCCAAGCAATCATGTCTCGCATGTTCAAGACAATTGGCCTATCTGAGGCAGCCGTCGATGAGATGGTTGGAGAGGTCTACGGCATGGATGGAGTGGAGATGGGCGTTTACGCAAAGCCTGACGGTATCTACGTCCGGGCTATCAGTAAGGCTGCAACAGAACCCCTCGCGCACAAGACGCTGATGGCAGCTGAGGAGAAAATCCGTGCTGCGCTGGGAGAGTATATCTGGGGTACTGATGAGGAAGAGCCCCCCAAGCGAGTGGGGGATCTATTGAAGGCCCGAAAGTACACTGTCGCCGTCATGGAATCGTGCACTGGCGGCATGCTGGGCTCGGCTATCACTGACATTTCTGGTTCGTCGAATTATTTCGTTGGCGGTGCTATCACTTATACAGAGGCTTCTAAGATTGCTGCTGGTGTGCCTGCCGAAACGCTAGAGCGATTCGGCGTATATAGCAGGGAGGTGGCTGGGGCTATGGCCAGGGCCGCGCGGGAGACCTTCGGTGCGGATTGTGGAGTTAGCGTCACTGGTATTGCAGGTGGTGAGGACTTGACGGCTCCTGACGGCACTGAGATTAAGGGCGGCACGGTGTTCATTGGCGTTGCACACCCTAACGGTGTGGTTGTAGAGGAATACCGATTCCCTTCACGAAGGGCATTAGTGCGCAATCGTGCGGTGACTGCTGCCCTATTGCAGTTGGCCCAAGTAATCAAATAACGCCTCCTCCAGTGAGATGCTGCACTAGCAAACGACGACGCAAAGATCCAAACTGCGCGACTGTTATTAGAGCGTAATCTTCTTGTAGAGCTGAGGTAGGCGGCGGGGAAGCTCCATAATATCAGGGAGCACCTCGTACCCGAGATCACCAGCCATCGTGCGCAGGTAGTCGTGCCCGTTACGGTCAACCGTTAGACAGAACGGCGTAATGTTGGACTGACGAGCCTCCATTAGCGCCATACGAGTGTCTTGCACCGCGTACTCTTTTTCTACTCCCTCACGGCTGTAGCCACGGTCCTGCGGTCGCCCGTCGGAAATGACAAACAGGAATTTAGTTTTGGCGTCCGTCTTTGCCAGCTTGGCAGCAGCATGGCGAATGGCAGGTCCCATACGAGTGGCATGGAGCGGCGCGACCTTATCGAGGCGGCGCTTTGCCTTGTCGGTAAAGGCCTCCTCGATTTCTTTGATCACATAGAATTCGACATTCTCGCGACCGAATCCAGAGAAACCGTAGACTCCATACCGATCCCCTATGGCTTCAAGGGCGGTCATGAGCAACACCATCGACTCTTTTTCGACATCAATGATGCGTTTATATGGACGACGTGACGTTTCTCCGCGACGAGCACGGAGCCAGGCGGTGTAGGCGACCGGGTCACCAGGGGCATTCCACTCACCATCACGAGAACCTTCCTCGACGGCTTCAGCGGTAGAGGCGCTCATGTCCAGAAGGAATGCTACTGCCACATCGCGTTCGTCTTTGTTGCGACGCCAGTAGATCCGGTCATCAGGCGAGACTTTTCCCCGGAGATCAATCAGCGCTTCGATAGCGGCATCGAAGTCGAAGTCTTCACCATCGGGTAGGCGCTTGTGTTTGCGGTAGGTCTCTGGCCGAATCGACTCAAACTGGCGCCTGATTTGATCCATGAGCCCCGAGTATTGTTGCAATGTGTCCTGAAAGAACGCAGTCTCACCGGCCACAGCTGTACGTTCCTGTACGACACACCAGCGAGGGCGGTAATCGTTTGCTCGGAAATCCCACTCATCATAGACGAAGCTCCGAGGTTCTGAGGGTTCAAGAGGGCCGCCATCCTCGTCCTGGTGAGGAAGGGAGTTGTATCCTTGCCCCGACGGATTATCAGGTGCGTCGGAACCTGCCTCTTTCATCATATTGGAGGCGACTTGCTGGACCTCAGCATCGTCTCCGAAATCGACTTCAGAAGAATCACGGAGCATTTGCTCAATCTCTTCTTGAGTCAGTCCTTCTGCCATCTCCTGTGAGTCGTCGTCTGAATCGCCCTGTTGGCCCTTCATTTTGGAGAGCAGTTGAACCATCTCCGGCTTGAAATCGCCTCGATACTCAACGTCCTCAGGCGATTCATATTCTTCGCCGCCTTCCCCTTCTTCTCCTTCTTCAACCTGTCTTTGGAAATTTTGGACGATGGCTTCAGCGTCGGGCTCAGAAAATTCCGTCTCTGATAAGTCTGCTTCCTCCCATTCGTCGGGCGGAACGTCCTCGTTCGGTACCTGGGAGATAAGGTGATAGATACGCAAAGTCGCTTCAGCAGTGTCCTCAACAGTGGCCAATGGATCCTGTACCTGCCGAAGAAGAGCCGCAATTTCTTGCGCTTGCTGTACATATTGAGAGGGTACTTGGGCATTCTCAGATTGATGCAGGCTGAGCCTAATCAGTAACTCAACCATGGCTTTTTGCGCCGGCATTTCGTGAATGGGTGAACGAGCTTTTAGAGTTTCCTCTTGGACACTGTAGTAATGCTCTTTTAGTCCTTTGTAGCGCTGGAGCAGGTTGGCGTCAACGCGCGCGTCTTCGACAACCGAGAACACATCGGCAGCAAGCGCCCGCTCAGGGAACATGTCAAAGAAGGAGGACACGTCTGTGGCGCTGGGTTTCGCACCGATCCCGTCTGCCACCCTCCTGCGTAGGTCTTCGAATCGAGCAGCTTCGCCATTGAAGTTGAAATCGAAGCTGTTGAACTCGATATGACCTACTTGATGCGTGGTGACTACCTTCAACCAAGAGAAATTCTCCGCTTTGGTCTCGCGTTGGTCCACCATCTCAGGCAGGAATACGTTCTTGCCGTCCGTTGTTGCAAGTTCCATAGAGACCCAGCCAATGTTCTTGTGCGCCAGCTCGCTTACGGATTGGAGTTGGACTTCAGTGCCTGCGAGAGCGTTTGCGTACATGCCAAGCAGGCCACGAACTCGATCTAGCTCAATGCTGGAAGACAACGCCTCTAATAACTGCTCGGCACGCTGGGATTCCAGTTTGAAATAGGCCACTCCACCGTCTGGATTCTCTTTAAGGAACTCCTGCCCACGTTGGTACCAGTCGTCGAGTTGTGAGGTGCTGATGCGCTCTAGCACTGTTGGGGCTGTCTTTAGGAAAGCACCTACGGCCTCGGATGAGATGTCCGCTAGTTCTTCGGCTCGTTCTAGTACGACGACCTGTTGTTCTTGAGGAAGACGAGCCAGCGATGCGGCAGACTCAATCATGAATGCGGATACGTTGGCCATGCCACTGCGGGCGAGGCGCTCAGTGAGTGAAAAGTAGCGGCGACGGAGTTTCCGGTCGACGCTCAGACTCACACGGGCTGCGGCCTCGAACGAACCCCGCACTTCCCGCCAACTGGTTTCGGCGAGAACTGTTGCTAGCGAAATTAACTCCTCACGCTCGCCGACCGAAGGTAACACCCGCTGGCCGAGAACCAAAGCCTCTGACGCGAGATCGTAGGAACGATTGGAGAGCGTCTGCACAAGTGAAACGAAAAGTTGGAGTTCGTGGAACGTCACGTTTTCTACGAGGTCGTTGCTTATGTCGAAGAATCGAGCGGCAAGACTGGACGATTTCCAAGTACCTTTAGAGAGACTGCTTCCTAGCATTGCCCAACCCGCAATGTGTCGAGGGGCAAGGGTATTCAACACACTTGGACTGGCTCGGAAGAAAGAAGAGGCTACTACTGGAGACTCGTCGACGAGCCCCGCGCCGCTTTCGAGCCAGCGCTCGAACTGAGGGAGCCCAATGATCTCTACGACCAGCGGCGAGGCCTTGTAATACTCGGTAGCCGCCTCCCATGAACGAGCACCGAGGTTCGCCAGCTGTACTCCCTCTTCGGCCCATTTTAGGGCTGAGACTGGGCCGATCGCGGACGTGACTCGGTCTTTGGCTTCTTCATAAGCAGACAAGAGCGCCGCAGGATGCTTCTCGAGCTCGGCAATTACATGGCTGTGGTCGGGTGCACTGGTCACTTCGTGACCTCCTCAGTCAATTGGCAGTTGGTCGTTGGCCGGAAGATTCGATTCATTCCCCAGTCGCCGTCCCTATCTTGTTGATCACCTCTAACAAGTCACTGAGTATCCAGGCCGTAGCCCCAAATATCAGATGCCCATCATGCCCATACGCCTTTCGGCGAAGGAGCGTGCCGTCAGCGTTGAGGCGAGCCTCATGCAAAACAGCGCTGCCGTCAATCATCGTATGTAGTGGTATGTCCAGAACCGCTGCGACCTCGCGAGAATCAGGTTTGAAGTCGTAGGGATGCGGAATCACGCCAATTGTTGGCCACACCAGGAAATTGGTGCGAGTAAGCGTGGCATCTAAGGGCCCGAGTACGTCTACGTCCTCAGGGTTTATCCCCATTTCCTCCCAGCTTTCACGCAGCGCGCATGCCGTCATATCTACGTCTCCGGGCTCGAGCCTGCCTCCTGGAAAAGCAACCTCTCCCTGATGATGACTCACATGTTGAGACCGAATATTTAGGATTACGTGCCATTTATCATCATGGAAATGCAAGGGAACAAGCACACCAGCAGGAACAGCGCCGTCGGAGGCCTCAACCACCGGCTTACGACTTGCTAACTCACACCGAAGCGATGCGGCCAGCGTGTCGGGGTTTGTATCCTGCTCAGCTTGCAAGCGATTCACTACTCCTCGCCTACTCGAAGATTGAGGTTACGACTTCCATGACGCTCTTTTGGATCTCATGGTCATCTGTCAGCCCCCATACGATAGCAACTTCACATGCGCGACGTGGCGCGATGCCACGCTCAATGAGCTTGCCCGTGTAGACAAGCAACCGCGTGCTTGCGCCTTCTTGGAGACCTTGGCCAATCAGGTTTCTGATTTTTTCACCGAGCAAAGCGAGCTGCTGAGCCGTTTCGTGGTTACAGCCACTCTCGTGCTCAATAATCGGCCCTTCCAGATCGCGAGGCGGGAAGTCGAATTCAATGGCTACGAAACGCTGACGGGTACTGTGCTTCAAATCCTTCAGCGCATTCTGGTAACCCGGGTTATAGGAGATAACCATCAGGAAATTAGGGTGGGCCTCGATAACCTCCCCCAGCTTCTCAATGTGCAGCAGGCGGCGGTGGTCCGCTAGCGGATGGATGAGAACTGTGGTGTCTTTCCTGGCCTCGATGACCTCGTCTAGATAGCAAATCCCACCGTGCTTGACTGCGCGAGTCAAAGGGCCATCAATCCATCTGGTACCATCGGGCTCCAATAAGTAACGACCAACTAGATCGCTGGCGGTTAGATCCTCATGGCAAGCCACTGTTACGAGGGAGGACAGCGGATTGCCAGTCTTGACCCGGTCTTGATTTACCCGCCATGACATGTACTCGACAAAACGAGTCTTGCCCGTGCCTGTGGGTCCTTTCAGGAGAATCGGTACGCGTTCCGCGTAGGCCGCCTCAAAGATATCGATTTCATCTGCTACCGGAAGGTAGAAGGGTTCTGAATCGACAACGTATTCCTCGATGCTGTGACGCTGGTAGGTCTGTTCTGTCATTCTTGCTACCTTACGGGAAGATTTCGGTCCTTCCAGAGTTGCTCGACGGTCACGTGCAACTCCTTAATGGAGCCAACATTGCGTATAACGACGCTGGCTTTCGTCTCTGCTTCTTGCACAAGCTCCTGCTGGGCCTTAATCCGCCCCAAGATCTCTCTGGCTTTCAGCCCACGAGTCCGTGCAATACGTTCCGCGACGATATCCGGTGGGGCTTTAACGAACCAAACCTCGTCGGTCAGGTCGTCCCAGCCCGCTTGGATGAGCACCGCTGCATCAACCACTGCTACTCCGCATGCGAGATTTCTGAGTTCCCCCAGTTGAAGCTCGATGCGGTCTCGAATGATCGGTTGAATCGCTGAGTTTAGCCAAGTCATTGCTTCAGGGTTGGCGAACACTAGCTGTCCAAGCTTCCTCCGGTCAATTTCCAACTCTTCGGTGAGCACGTCTTCCCCGAATAACTCGGTGATTCTTCGCCACCCCATGGTTCCTTTCGCATAGGACGCGTGGCCCTCGCGATCGGCATCAATGATGCTGGCAGAAAGCCGCTCAAGCTTGGCCGAAACCTCGCTTTTCCCCGCTCCCATTCCGCCAGTCAACCCAATGACGTACAAGCTTACCTATTTTCTTTACAATCCATGCAGCGGTATACGCCCGCGCAGTGCGAAAGTTTATCACGGCACGAGGAGTGCACCAAGCGTTGAGCACTGCCTGGTAGAATTTGGTTTCAATGACCCAGAAGCAATCACCCTCTGCCCTTGAGCTACGTCAGCGTTCCTTGGAACTACTTGAGTTTCCTCAAGTACGCGAAGCACTCGCGGAATTCACACAGACACCGCTCTCTCGCGACCGAGCGTTATCACTTGAACCTTCATATGATGTGGAGGTCGTGCGCCAGCACCAGCAAGAGACTGCCGAGGCTCGAGCGCTGCTGGAATCGGCCGGTTTCATCAACCTGTCACTGGGCTCTGATCCGATGCCGCTCCTAGACCGCGCTGCTAGGCAAGGGAGGCTAGCCGGGCCTGAGTTGATCATCATCGCCGATGCCCTTGACCTCACACGCCGCGCCAAACAGTCAGCGGGCGGGCCAGGCAGCAAGGCGCGACTCCTTCGCAATATCGCTCGGAACATAACCGACCTACGTTCGCTGGAACATGAGCTACGGGGCAAGCTCTCATTGTCAGGGGAGCTACTGGATGGAGCGTCGCCCTACTTGCGGCAATTACGCCAAGAAGGGCGTGCGGCGTATCGCAACGCAACCCGTGCGCTAGAGTTAATCATCAATGCCGATGCAGGCACGCTTCAAGAACGAATATTTACCGTTCGGTCTGAGCGACTGGTGCTGCCAGTGAAGTCGGACTTTCGCGGTCGATTGCCTGGTATTGTCCATGGAGTATCTGATTCGGGTGCGACTCTTTTTATCGAACCGCTTAGTAATGTTGGTCTAACCAATGCTTGGCGAGAGGCAAACTCTGCCGAAGAAGAAGAGAGCCTGCGTATCTTTCGCGAGCTTTCATCCGCAGTTTCGCGTCGAGTGGCCGACATACTTCACGCGCTGGAGTTGACGGCGCGTATCGACGTGGCTTTTGCCAAGGCTCGGTACGCTCGGTCGTATCACGGCGTTACGATTGAAACATCGGCTCCGCATGTTCATTTGGTCGAGGCTCGGCACCCGTTACTGAAAGAGGCATCCGTGCCTGTGTCATTGGCTATAGCACCGCCGTCGACGGGGCTGATTGTGACCGGGCCGAACACGGGAGGGAAAACGGTAGCGCTCAAGACATTAGGGCTGATGGTGCTCATGCATCAATCTGGGCTACAACTGCCATGCGACTCTTCAACGACCCTGCCGTTGTTTGATGGGGTTTACGCGGATATCGGCGACCAACAAAGCATCGCCGCAGCGGTTTCCACATTCAGCTCGCATATCCAGAACATCTCAGCAGTGCTGAAACATTCGACCGCTCGGTCTTTGGTGCTGTTGGATGAACTTGGTACAAGCACTGACCCTGACGAAGGCTCGGCGCTTGCGCGCGCAATCATTGGGCACCTCGCTAATCGTAAAGTGCCCATGCTGGCAACGACGCATCACCGCAACGTGGCGGCATTCGCTGAAGAACATGAGCGTCTTCAGAACGCGAGCGTTGAACTCGACCCTACAACGCTTGACCCGACGTACCGTATCGCCATGGGGCTGCCTGGACGTAGCTATGCCATGGAAATAGCGGAGCGTATCGGGCTCGACCAAGGTGTTATTGAGCAAGCCCGGGGGCTTCAGGACCCGTTACACAAGGAGACTGAGGCATTGCTCGCGGGTATTCAAGAGGAGCGACATCGCACTCGCTTGCGCCTGCAGGAAGCAGAGGAGTCAGAGCGCCGCGTTGCTGAATTAACCAGAGAGCTTGAATCGCAGATCGAGGAACTGGAGATCGCGCAGGCTCAGGTGGTGGAGGACGTTCGCAAGGAACTTCAGGAAGAATCAAGGCGTGTTCAAGCCAAGCTGAAACAGGCTGAATCCACCGCGCAATGGACAACGTTCCGCGAGGAGCCGCCGCCCCCACGAGTGCTCCAAGAATCACGTGCGGAGGTCGCGGATGTTCAGCGCCTGCTCCGTTCGAAGGTGTGGGGTCGCGAAGCGAAGCCAGCCGGTCGCAAGAGCGCGATCGCTGTGGGTGATATGGTTGAGATTGGGTCTATGGGGTTCCGTGGAAAAGTACTGACCGAGCCAGACGCGGACCAGAAGGTTGAGGTTCTCGTGGGGTCGGCGCGCATAAAAATGGAGCTTTCGAGGATTCGAAAAGCAGATGCTACGGGGACTAGTGAGCCGAAGTTTGAAACCCGCATCACCTTGGCACCAGGGAAGTCAGGAGCGACAGCCAATGCGGAACTAGATCTGCGTGGACTGCGACTTTCCGATGCCCTAGAACGGCTGGATGATTACCTCGATGCGGCGCTGGCCCAGGGCATGACGCAAGCCCGTATTATCCACGGCAAAGGCACTGGCGCATTGCGTCAAGGTGTTTGGCGGCACCTGTCGAACCATGGTGCAATCGACGAATTCGATTTCGCTCCGCGTGACCGTGGTGGCGATGGTGCGACAGAAATCACGCTGGCTTAGCATGAGCGCCTAGCTGACGGTTTTGCGGTATTCGTTGATGGCATCTTGGAGCGTGGTCCAGCTAAGGAGTGCGCACTTAATGCGGACGGGGAATTGCTTCACGCCTTGGAGAGCAGCAATCTCTCCAAGCTCTTCTTCCTGTTCCTGAGAGACGTCACTTCCCTGCATGATGCCTTTGAATGTGCGCACGAACTCTTCGGCTTCATCAATTGTCTTGCCTTTGAGCTGGTCGCTGAGCATGGACCCTGACGCTTGAGAAATTGAACAGCCTTGGCCGAGAAATCCCACACCATCGATGCGACCGTCGCCACTTAACGTGAGCGTGAGATCTACCTGGTCGCCGCAAAATGGATTGAACCCCTCACCATGCAGATGGGGATATTCAAGAACTCCCTGATTTCGAGGACTTCGGTAGTGGTCAAGAATGATATCTTGATAGAGATCGTCAAGCCCGTCGGGTGTTTGCATCGCCAAAGAACCTCAAGGTGGTCTTGAGGCCGTCGATGAGCGAATCGACCTCTGCCTCAGTATTGTACAGATAGAAACTCGCCCGAGCCGTCGCAGGTAGATGCAGTCTGCTACGAACGAGAGGCATGGCGCAGTGATGTCCCGTTCGGATAGCGACTCCTGCCTGGTCGAGCACCTGGCCGATATCATGCGGGTGAACGTTGCCCATGGTGAAGGACATGACTCCACCACGAATGGACATGTCACCGGGGCCGTAGGTGCTGATTTCCTCGATTTCTTTGAATCGCTCAATTGCGTAACTAGTGAGTTTTACCTCATGTTGGCGGATGTTATCCATCCCTAGCGTGGTTAGGTAATCGATTGCAGCCCCTAGGCCAATTGAGTCGGCGACGCTGGGTGTGCCAGCCTCGAATCGCATGGGCAAGTCTGCCCAACTGGCGTTCTCGTAGGTCACTTCAAGCACCATTTCGCCGCCGCGAAGAAATGGCTCCATTTCCTCCAGTACTTCGCGTTTTACGTATAGGACTCCGATACCCATGGGCCCTCCCATTTTGTGGCCGGAGAACGCAAGGAAATCGCAATCGAGATCCTGAACATCGATAGGCATATGCGGGACGCTCTGGGCTGCGTCTACAAGAGCGAGCGCTCCCACACGATGCGCAGCTGCGATGATTTCTTTGGCAGGCGTAATCGTACCCAGCACGTTGGACATCTGAGTGAAAGCGACGAGCTTGGTTTGGGGGGTTAGCAGCTCATCAAGATCCGATAGGTCAAGGCTGTAGTCTTCGGCCATCTTCATCAGTTTTAACTCAGCTTCCGCCTTCGCAACGGCATGTTGCCAGGGCACGAGATTGGAATGGTGCTCCATCTCTGTCGCGACAACTCGGTCTCCTTTTTTGAGATTAGCCGCGGCCCACGAGTACTCAACGAGATTGATGGCCTCTGATGTATTGCGGACGAATATGAGATTGTCCGGAGAAGGGGCATTGATGAAAGTTGCAATCTTCTGGCGCGCTTCTTCGTAAGCGTCGGTCGCTTCCATGCTTAGCGTGTGTACTCCACGGTGTACGTTGGAGTTGTAGCCGGAGTAGTAGTTCACTAGCGCATCAATCATCGATTGAGGCTTCTGCGAAGTCGCTGCGTTGTCTAGGTAGACTAGCGGCCTGCCATTGACCTGCCTAGACAGGATAGGGAAATCATTTCGGATGACGGAAACGTCGTACATGTCGGCTGAATCCTACTCTCGTCTAAACAAGCTTGGTTAGCACTGCGTCATCGGTGTATTGTCTAATCGCGTCGTCGACGATAGCCGAGAGGACTTCGCTGACGAAGCCTTGTATCAGCAATTGTTGAGCTTCTTGTGTGCTTAGTCCACGGCTGTTGAGATAGAACACCGCTGTGGCATCGAGCCTACCAACGGTTGCACCGTGGGTGCATTGCACGTCGTCTGCGAATATCTCGAGCATCGGCTGGCTGTCTATCTCGGCTTCATCAGACAAGACCATGTTCTTATTCAATTGATGGGCAATTGTCTGCTGGGCTTCAGGTCGAACCATCACTTGGCCGACAAAAACACCGCGGGACGCGCCGGTCAGTATGCCTTTATAGACCTCGTTGCTGGAGGTTCTAGGGGCAAAATGATCTACAAAGGTGTGATTATCGACATGGCGTTCGCCTTCACCGATGTATAGACCGTCAAGCTTCACCGACGCACCGGGTTCAGCCAGTTTGACGCAGAGATCGTTGCGAACGAGGCCCCCGTCGAGATCAAGCGCGACTGACGCCAGGTGGCTGTCGCGACCGATGGTCGCGTGGGTGGAGGAGATGTGGTAGGCATTTGCCGCTTCACGTTGGAGTTTGTAATGATTTAGTACTGCACCAGAATGGGTGACTATCTCGGTGACCGCATTAGTGAAACCTGGTTTCGCGTCCGTAATCAGGGATTCATAGCCCTGGATAATAGTGGACTTGGAATTGACTCCTGCGATGACTAGAACACGTGGATGGGTTACGACCTGGGAGCGTCCGGTGGTAATGAAAAGCAAATATATTGGTTCGTGGACGGAGACTCCATCAGGGATGTATATAAGCGCACCGTCCTCGACGAATGCTGTATTCAGCGATGCGAATGCGCTTGAGCCCACTTGCTTATTGAAGTACTGCTCGACCAGCGGCAAGCGCTCCTGAATCGCCTCAGACAGCCGACCAACAATCAAGCCCTCGCTGCGATGGCCGATGGTCTCCGCCCGATGAGCTGACTGGCTCGGTGGCTCGGTAGATAGATCAGCTGCGTAATGGCCATCGACGAATACGAGTTGATGGACGCGCGGGCATGGTAATTTGTACGCGGCGAAATCAATTTGCTCGTGGTTACTGCCGTCGGATCTAGCGAAGACATGATTCGCTAGCGGTCGTACGTCGGTGTATTTCCACAATTCATTGCCGCGCCGGGCTGTTGGAAAACCGTTTCGCTCGAAGTCGGCGATGGCCTCCCTGCGAAGCGTCTTCAGCCAATCGGGACTGTCTGAAGCTCCGTTTTTCTCGAACGCAGCGAACATTGAGAGGTAGTGGGATTCTTGAGAGTCGTTTTGGGGCATCGTACTGTTGCTATGCGCCCTGCCGCTCGGCCAGCCAGTCATACCCTTTAATCTCGATTTCTCGGGCCAGTTCCTTGCCACCAGATGCGACAATGCGGCCGTCCATCAGGATGTGGACTTGGTTAGGTTGAATATAAGTGAGCAAACGCTCGTAGTGAGTGACCAAGAGGGTCGCTTTCTCAGGCGTCATCAGCTCATTGATGCTAGCGGACACACTCCGAAGGGCATCTACGTCTAGGCCAGAATCGATCTCATCAAGGATTCGGAGTTTAGGTTCCAGCACTGCCATCTGAAGTATTTCGTTGCGCTTCTTCTCGCCACCGGAAAAGCCTTCGTTTACAGCACGCTTGGTGAGCGTGGCATCCATATCGATCACCTTAGCCTTGGCTCGAATCAATCGGTCGAATTTGAGAGGGTCAAGTTGGTCTTCTTCTCTACTCTTCATGACGGAGTTGTAGCCTGCGCGTATGAAATGGTCCATACGCAAGCCAGGAATTTCGATAGGGTGCTGGAACGATAGAAATACACCGCGTCGTGCTCGCTCCTCGGGTGCCAGGGTTCCCAGGTCCTCACCTTCGAACTCGATGGTGCCGGCTGTGACTCGGTAGGCTGGATTTCCGGCGATGACATTGGCGAGCGTGCTCTTGCCTGACCCGTTGGGGCCCATAATGGCATGCACTTCACCGGCATCTACATGTAAAGTGACGCCTTTGAGAATCTCTACGCCAGCTACTTCAGCGTGTAGGTCAATTATATCTAGCATTTAGCCGACGGCGCCTTCCAGGTTAATTTCGAGTAGACGATTGGCTTCGACAGCGAACTCCAGCGGCAACCGGCGGACGACATCTCGCACGAACCCATTGATGATGACAGACTGTGCATCTTCAGGTGAAAGGCCGCGCTGCTGACAGTAGAAGACCTGCTCTTCGCTGACTTTAGTGGTGGAGGCTTCGTGCTCAACACTGGATGAACTGTTCTTGACCTCGACGTAGGGCACGGTATGGGCGCCGCACTGGTCGCCAATAAGTAGCGAATCGCAGCGTGTGAAATTGCGTGAGTTCTCTGCTTTCGCACCCACCTGAACCAGCCCACGATAAGTGTTTTGGCCTTGGCCTGCGGAGATGCCTTTGGAGATAATCTTGCTCGATGTGTTCTTGCCGATATGGTGCATCTTTGTACCGGTGTCGGCCTGCATGCGACCTTTGGTCAGGGCCACGGAATAGAACTCACCGACGGAGTTGTCGCCTTGGAGAATGACACTCGGGTACTTCCAGGTGATGGCCGACCCGGTCTCAACTTGAGTCCATGAAATTTTGGATGAGCGACCCGCGCACTTGCCACGCTTGGTTACGAAGTTGTAAATTCCGCCAACTCCTTCCTCGTTGCCCGGGTACCAGTTCTGGATCGTCGAGTATTTGATCTCTGCATCGTCCAGTGCCACTAGTTCCACAACCGCGGCATGGAGTTGGTTCTCATCGCGCATGGGGGCAGAGCAACCCTCTAGGTAGCTGACGTATGAGCCCTTGTCCGCGATAATCACTGTCCGCTCAAACTGCCCGGATCCTTTTGCATTGATTCGGAAATATGTGGAAAGTTCCAATGGGCAACGTACACCGGGAGGAATGTAGACGAACGACCCGTCCGAGAAGACGGCAGAGTTCAGGGCCGCCCAGTAATTGTCAGAGTAAGGCACCACGGAACCGAGGTACTTCTTCACCAGCTCAGGGTGCTCTTGCACGGCTTCCGAAACCGAGGAGAAGATAATGCCGTGCTTCTTTAGCGATTCCTTCGCGGTGTTCGCGACGGACACGCTGTCAAAGATGGCGTCGACCGCAACTCCAGCTAGGCGTTTTTGCTCTAGCAAGGGGATGCCTAATTTCTCATAGGTTTTCAGTATTTCCGCATCTACTTGATCCAAGCTTTCAAGTTCAAGCTTGGGCTTTGGAGCCGCATAGTACGAGATTGCCTGTAAGTCAATTGGAGGAACTTCGAGGTTGGCCCATTTAGGGTTCTGGTCCTCTTCAACTAGTTTGAAGAAGTGCCGAAGCGCCCTAAGTCGCCAGTCAGTGAGCCATTCAGGCTCACCCTTCTTAGCGGAAATCCACCGGACGATGTCTTCGCTCAGTCCCGGAGGGGCGGATTCCTCTTCGACATCGGTGACCCAACCGTAGCGGTACTGCTCATCCGCGACTTTCCGAATCTCTTGGTTGCTGGTGGCCATACTGATTAGGTTCTTTCGCTTCCGACATTGGTCGGAGATGGGTCTGTTGGTTGATACGTCTTGATGAGAGACGATTGACCTAAGATTGTTCGATCCAAAGGGTGCTCAGTGCGGTGGCTATAGCGATTGCTGACCTCCTAATATGCTATGCGGCGGCTGGGTGAGTGTCAACGCGCGCCCGCGAGAGGCCTGAGGCTCAGCGTGCGATGACACCCCTAACTAGTTGAGTCAGGTTGGCGTCGATGGGGAAGCCCCTTGGAGGTAAGATTGTACTGCCTCGCGGGAAGAGTGTTTGAACTTGAAGCCTAGCTCCTCCTCAACCCTATTCGTGCTCACGTTCCACGGCCACCGAACGTAGTCCAAGCCTGCTCCAGGTGCATCATTCTGCAATCTCAATCGCCAACTTATGTTGGTGAGCCCATAAGCGATGGGAGCTGAGAAACGCAGTAGGCGCCTGTGGGCCATCTTTACTACGTCCGACCACAATATGGTTCCAGTGCCAGCCACGTTGAATGTACCGGGGTGATTCTCACTGACGAAACGCCAAAGTACCTCTGTGAGGTCTTCCTCATGGACGAATTGCATCGGGGGGTCATCGCGCCCTACCGCAATAAGAGCAGGCTTGTTCAAGGCCTGCGTTATGAAGTTGTGAACCATGGGGCCCATGACAATACAGCAACGCAGAATCGACACTTGGGTCGGTATGTGCTGCTCACCATAGCGGCGATACAGTGCCTCGACAGTGGCCTTGTTGTTGGGGTAATTGAACTCCGGTGGGGGCCGTAAGGGAGAGTCCTCGATAAGCAAGTGGTCGTTATCGGGATGAGGACCGTAGACTGTGGAGCTGGACATAAGGATGATGCGGGATACGCCCGCAGATTCACTGGCTCTTAGGACATTGGCAGCCCCACCGACGTTGATTCGCCGACTTTCCTCACGGTCGCGAAGTTGGCGCAACACGAACGCTAAGTGGACAACGGTGTCGACTTTGTGGCGCAGGAACAAGGCATCCAGTGGCGCTGTGACATCGAGAATCAAGGTTGTTAATTTCTCATGTTCTAAGGAAGATGGTCTTACGTCGATGCCAATGACATGTGCGATGGATGGCTCGGCTACCAAACGCTTTACGATCCGCTCGCCAAGGTAGCCAGACGCGCCAGTGACTGCGACGACGCGTGGATTAATGGGCGAGGTCACAGTTGTGAAGTCCTAGTTCGTGGGGCATATTGTGTCAGAGAAATCAAAGCCCAACTCGCCAAGACCTGCTACTTCGAACCGCATGCCTATTTTGTGATGGCCGTCTGGAATGACCCCACCGTGGTAAGCGATAGTGGTGGCCTTGTTCATGGCAAGAGTGAATGGTGTGTCGTTGGACACCGCATTGAATGACACAAGCTGCCCTTCAATCTCGAACGTGGTGCTGGCCATATCTAATTCATCGCCGTTGAGAGTTAGGGGCAGAAGTCGACGGGCAAAGCCTGATCCCAGTTTGTTGCTGATCTGGAACTCGAATCCGTCAGCTGTTACGGCCAAACTGCCCTTCAAATAGAGCCTGCGCAGGAGGAATGGAGGAATCTTCATTGGAGGCCCTCTGCGGCTTGCTGCATACGAAATAACTCTACCTCTGTTGCAAATGCGTCTTGGGGGATTTCCTGCGGCACTCCAATCGTTTTCGCGATGAAGTAGATGCGCGCGGAGTGCTCCGCTATCTGGCAGGCCTGCATGGCCTCGGCCGGGGTTTTTCCCACACCCACTAGTCCGTGATTTCGAACCAGAGCCGCGTTCCGTTCACCGAGTGCAGCGACGACCCGGTCACCGAGTTCCTCTGTACCAGGGAATGCATATTCCGATACCTCAATGGCACCACCCAGATGGACGACAACCTCATCAATCAGCGGCGGAAGTGCCTGGCCTGCAACGGCAAGCCCACTAGCGTAGGCGGAATGTGTGTGCATCACGGCTCCAACACCAGGTCGCGCGCGATAAATCGCCGCGTGCATCAACATCTCTGTTGAGGGGATTGCGCTTCCTACTATGGGCTCACCATCGAAATCGACTACGACGATGTCATCGAGAGTCATCGATGAGTAATTAGTGCCGGATGCGGTTATCGCTAGTGAATCGTCGGTGCAGCGGGCGCTGACGTTACCTGATGTACCAACGACGAGGCCGTCGCGCAACATCGCTTGCGCAGCGGCGAGGATTGCCTGGCGAGTATCTATCCAATCATTCACAGAGGACAGGATAGCAAGGCGTTGGCTTTGCTTCTAGACAACTAGCTGGCAATGGCCTGCTTGTTCACTGGCTAGTCGTGCAAGGTTGCTGGTGAGCACTAAATTTCCTCTGCGAGTTGGTCAAGCTTTCGACGCACGTGGAGCCAACGCTCGTAGCGCTCTGTGGCGCTTCGGACATCGAGTGGAGAAGGGTATAGGCTTGGCACCTGCTGAGTGATCTGGTCGGCCGCGATGCGTAGGTCATTGTTGGAGAGACTCGAAATAAGGGCTGCGCCGATGGCAGTGGAACGAGCCGACTGATGGCGTACCGGCCTGCCTACACTGGCAGAGAGCATGGATGCGAACAACGGACTATTGGCCATTCCACCTGCCAGCGTTAGCGGCTCGTGATTCGCACCGCCGACTTGATCTAGCAATGCCAAGCACTCGCGAATGGCGAAAGTAATGTTCTCTAGAGTTGCTCGGGCGACTGCGCCTGCGTCAATACCTTGGTACGTGATCGGTGATGGCGTGATCAACCCGCCTAGAGACATACCAGGGCTCGACATGTCCAAGGCACGCGGGCCCCAGGCTGCGATTATTGGCAAGTCTCGCTCAGGCGCTGTTGCCGCGAGGCGATCAAACCGCTGCAGTGACATGCGTGGGCCAAGCATACGGAGAACTGTTTCCAGTGTGCGGCCGGTGTCACCGGGATTCGCCTCAGCAACCCAGCGGTCGCTCAATGCGTGGCGGCCTACCCAAGTGCGTTTACTGGAGTCGAAAATTGGAGTAGTGGTTACTCGCTGCACGGGCGCGCTCCAACCTGCTATGACTGCGTTGTCACCTGGGCTTACACTTCCCGCGCCTAACGCAGAAACCTGCGCGTCAGGACCGGCTAGGGCAACGGGTATTTCAAAGCGAAGACCCGTTGCATCAGCAGCTTCCTGACTGAGTGTGCCTATGACTGCGCCTTCGCTTACAACCTTTGGCAGCTCTCTCAGCGAAACTCCCAACTTCGTGAGCAACGTCTCCGCGAGTTGACCGGTCGTTACATCCGCTAAGCCCGCTTCAATGACAGTCGAAGGCGTTTCGCCGAAAGCACCGCTGAGTTGGTGCGCAGCCCATGATCCCAATGAGGTGACGGTCGCGATTTGCCGCGCACGCCTTGGGTAGTGGTTGCGCCACCAATGTAGCTTGGCTGGAGTCAAGAACATTGACGGTAGATGGCCTGTGGTTGCGTAAATTTCCGCGGCCATCAAGTCGTCGATAGCCGCTCCTTCGAACACGGCACGGGAGTCGGTGTTAGGGCCTACGTAGAGAGTTGAACCATGGGCATCGAAGAACGCTGCGCCTCCTCGTTGCGCGGTTATGGCGATGAGCGAAATCGCGTTGCTGGACACCTTTGAGCATTGGACGGCGGCTGCAAGGCAATCGAACATTCGGATCTGGAGATCGGCAGGGGAGAATCGCTCAGCGTTGCCCATGCTTCGATACTTTCGGTACGGGCGTTGAGCCTCTCCGACGATGCGCCAATCTTGGGATACCACGGCAGTGCGGATGCTGCTGCTACCTAGATCTAGAGTGAGAATGTACCCTGAAATCATTACTAAACCACCAACGCTACCGCGCCTACGAGTGCAACTACTGTTCCCAGTATCACCTTGCCACTGAAGCTCTCGATGTCACGGTTCACGTAATAGGACATGATGTAGATGAACACTACGCCGCCACGCAATAAGGGCACTGCCACCGTGACTGGAGCATGGGCTATGCCAAGAAAGCGGAAGGCCTGAGCTGCCATTATGGTGACGGCGCTCACCAAGAACCAATTGCGAGTGACGGGGTCAATTGAGCGGAGGCTGTTGATCTGACCAGGTAAGAGTAATACGCCGCAGAGCAATAGCCCTGCGGCGGTGTAGGAGATAGCTCCGCCAAGCACTCCTAAACCGGTGTCACCTATTGCCTCACGGATGAAGAGAGGGCTTGTACCAAACGCAAGTGCATTGACGATGGCCCAGCTGTATCCGCGAACCAGTCGCCCGCGCGGAAGATTGTCATAAGGAGTTCGGGAAAACTTCTCATCGGGCCGTGAATCGCTTTTAGATTTGGAACTGCCAGCAGCGATAGCCGGTCCGATGATAACGAGGGCGATTCCAACTCCCATGAGAGGAGTCAAGCCTTCATTTAGAAATAGGATTGCCAACCCTACAGATACCAGTACAGACGTCACGATGACGGCTGAGGCCCTATTGGCCCCTAGTTCTGCCATCGCCCGAAGAGTGCAATAGCGACCGACGATGAAATGAATAACTCCTGCGGCTATCAGCAGGATTATGTCAGTTTGATCGAGGCGGCTGACTTGGAACAACTGTCCAGTTGCCAGTGCGGCAAGCCAAAACAACGGAACACCGGGCAACAGCGTTACGTAGAGACCATTCAACGCAGACCCTGAAGCGACTCCGCGACGCATGCTGACGGTAGATATGCCGAAGAAGAAAGCTGAAATGAGAGTGAAGACGATGCCGAGCACAGCCCCAGAATAGCACTGGCGTATGGTCTAGAGCTTGCGGCGCTTCGTCCAAACGCTAGGATTTGCAAGGTTCACTGGCTTTAGCCCTCTCTCGAAGCGACGAATATCTTCGACGACCATTGCTGAATGACGCTCGATTGTTTCTCTGGTCGCTCCACCAATGTGCGGTGTCTGTAGAACATTGACCATACCCAAGAAGGGCGAATCAGGTGCCAACGGGTGCGAGTCGTGGACATCCATGGCAGCTCCTGCGAGCTTGCTCGCTCGTAGTGCGTAAACGAGCGAGTCACGGTCGACGACAGAAGGGGAGGTGACATTTATTAAATAGGCACCGTCCCTCATCTTGGCAATGGCCGTGGCGTTGATTAGCCCTGTGGTCTCAGTGCTTTCAGGGACATGAATCGATATGAAATCGCTACTGCATAGAAGAGTGTTGAGGTCTACGAGCATCAGGCCAGAATCAGCCTGTATGCTGTGCGAGACGTAGGGATCGTAGGCCAGTACGCGCATACCGATGGCGCGAGCAAGTTGAGCAACTCTTCCCCCGATTTGGCCAAGGCCGATGAGCCCAATCGTTGCGCCGGAAAGCTCTCGCCCTTGGAATCGGATGTAGGCTTCGGTCGGGTCTTCCCAGTGGCCGTCTACGACGAATGATCTCGCCTGTGGTAGGTGTCGTGCGAGGCTAAACATGAGGCCTAGCACCAGCTCCGCCACAGCCTGCGCGTTGCGCCCAGGGGTATGAGTGATGACCACTCCGCGGTCGGTGGCGGCTTCCAGATCCACTTGATTCAACGCCCCACGACAGATTGCGGTGAACCGCAACCCAGGTGCGGAGTCGAATAACTCCTCAAGTAGGAAATCAATCTCAACCACCAATGTATCGATGCGCTCCGCAGCGATTCGCTGGCCTAATTCCTCCGGGTCGTGGATTTCCTGTGTGTCTGTCCACGGTTCGTAGATAACTTCGCCTAGTTCACCAAGTGCGGCAAGGCCGGAAGTCGAAAATGGAGTAAGGACGAGGGTTTTCAAGATTCGAATTCCAGACCGATGTTGGCGATTGCTGCAGCTGCTGTATTGCCGCTGCGAACGGCACTTTCCATCGTCGCTGGCCAGCCCGTGTCCGTCCAGTCACCTGCAAGTACTAGGTTGGCTATGGGAGTCCGAGCCGGTAATCGATTATCGAGAAGACCGGGCAGCGATCGAAATGTTGAACGCTGTTCTTTTACCACAAGGAAACGCTGGATTTGCGCACCCCTCGCTTGAGGGAGCAGGCGTTCGAGCTCAATCAGGAAAGTTCGGCGTAATTGTTCCTTGGTTTGGCCCCAATACTCCCATGCACCGCTCAGCGATACCGTGAGGTATTGGCCCGGTCCCGTTAGTTTGGCAATACGCGTGCGGTTGAACACCCACTGCACTGGGGAATCAATGAATGCCACGAAGTCAAAGTCGGCGACGGCCCGGTCGTACCAGATGTGGAGATTTACGATAGGAGACCATGTGTGCGTCATCGCTGGCGCGAGCGAAGAATTGGCCTGCCAGCGCTGAGGCAACAACCCAATCATTGACTCTGGTGGGAGAGCGGAGAGGTAATAATCGGCCTTCTGTGTCTCGCCACCAGCGAGACGCGCTCCGGTTATGCGGTCATCGTCACTTACCGTGAAGTGCTCGACACTGCGACCGAGCATTAGGTTCACGCCTAACTGCTGGAGCCGCGCTGTGATGGGCTCGCCCATCACAGCGGATAGGCCTGATTTCGCATAACCGACATCTGCTCCGTGAGCTGTCTGTAGCAACGCGACCTGGAACAGCATGAACGCCATAGAGGCAGATACGTTCTCTGAACAGTCATTTAGCGAAGGGAGGACTATGAGATCCCAAAAATTTGCGACGGCCCGAGGTGATTGATGATTTTGGCGTAGCCAATCGGCGAAACTTATCCGCTGGAGCTTTGCTTGCTGACGGTTCCGCTC
Organism: uncultured Dehalococcoidia bacterium; assembly: GCA_937901475.1. GTDB lineage: Bacteria > Chloroflexota > Dehalococcoidia > Lucifugimonadales > Australimonadaceae > CALGTL01. The sequence goes on along the minus strand of CALGTL010000170.1, from coordinate 288 downwards.
ACGACGGATACGGAGCAGAGCAAAGGCGGCGTGAATTTTTTCACGCCAGCCCAAGTGCGGGTAGCGGAGAAATGACACCAATAAGTGCAAAGGTGCGGGTAAGGGGAGGCCGCTGAGCACTGCCCGCTTACCTTCTGGTGAGCGTACCTCGATGCGTAGCCGTTCCTGGCGAAATGTCCATTCAAGTGTGCCTATGTCACTTAGGAGCTGGGCGTATGCCGTGCAGCATCCCAAAAAGACATGCTGGCCGTTATCTACTTGGGCCCCGGTATCGCTGTCTACGAATGA
>CALGTL010000169.1 GCA_937901475.1 uncultured Dehalococcoidia bacterium | reverse complement strand
AGATACAAGAAAGAAAGCCTGGCGACTTGCCAGGCTTTCTTTCTTGTATCTAGTTTTAACCGACCTACCAGTTCCCCCATGAGCCGTGAGCTTCACCACGGCAAATCGTACAAGGACGACACACCGTATCAGCCCAGAGGTAGGGATTATCCCACGGTAGCCCAGATTCAGCAGGCCCTCGTGGGCCAGAGTAACCGCCTGAAAGAGAAACTCCTACTGCTCCCCAATGGCCTTGGTAGTTCATCCACTCGAAGTTGAGCGCACAGTTCCCTGTACAGTCCTTATCATGGGGAACATGCCCCCAGAGCCCTGTCGCTTGATCAGGGTCGGGTATCAGCACGACCTTTTCGGGGATGACTCCTTCTCCCTCGGTTCTATCGGGAGCGAAATCTACGTAGTCCAGTATCTCTTTGCCAAACAACGCGGCGTCGACTGAGGTTACCCGGAGTCCAGCAACTTCTCGTTCAGCGAGGAATGCTCCCGCTTCGAAGTAGAACCCATGAGAACCAGCAGCAACATGGAGCACAGGCCGACCATCCTGGCGCTCGACGTGCTCCCAGTGACGCAGTTCACCCGCTTCATGCGAAGAGATTGCGACTGCTACTGGCTCGACGCCGCGTACAAGCACTAATGCTGATTCCCAGTCTCCTTCATGCTCGTTAGCCCAGTCGTTGTAGTAATAGCAGAACCAATACTGGATAGCAGTGACGCCTTCGGGGTTCGGGTCTAGTACGCGGGCATAGCAGGTAACGGGGTAGCGGTCTCTGTCGCGGGCGATGATCCTGGAGTACGCAGACCAATGCGCATTACGGTCAGCACGGTGGATGGGCTTTGCGTCGCGGGGGTGGCGGTAGAACAGTTCACTGTCCTCGGTGTACTCATGGGGCGCTTTCACCCCATGGAGCACTCCCATGCTCAGGCGGGGGCGGACGTGAGTTCGGCGGTTGAGTATCCATAGTGCCGAGCTCCGCGTGAACCGTAATGGCCACAACACGAATGAAACTAGCCCTGAGAATTCTCGAACCAGGACGCTGGTCAATAGTACTGATGCCGAGGGCACCGCCATGATGACAGCGATATACCAGAGCCCTTCCGTTCCAAATGTAACCAGCCAGGCTATAGCCAGACCCGCAGTAACGATGAAGTGGTTTAGGTGATGCCAATAGTCGACGGGGGTGAGAACTGGTGAGCGCAGAGTTGTTAAGTAAAGCGCCCCAAGGAAGACCAACGACCCGATGTCGATACCATCTTTAGCCTTACCTTCCAGCGCTTGTCCAAGTGAGAGGATGACCAACGTAGCGAGAACTGTCGCGGCGATGGGCCAGAAAAAATAACGAGCGAAATCGCGGTAAGCTCGCGTGAACCAGAGAGACACCACTGGCAACGGTGGCCGCGGATCCCATGCCTGAGCATGGTTCAGGATAAGCCTGATGTCACGAGGATAAAAATCGCGGGTAATGTGAGCACCCGAGATTGTTTTTGACGTAGACCGGGCCCGAAGCCTGGCAAAACGATCTCTCAAGCCCGAGTTAGCAGTGCGGTCGGCAGGTATCTCCGGCCACAACATCAGCACTGGAGCAAATCGCTCCGCTAAAAGTTGCTGCTGTGAGCTGCGGTCGGCAGAGTCATTCAATGAGGTACTCGTTCACGAAGCAATTCTCGGTCACCATAACCCAAGAGTACTGCTAGCGCCGCGTGTTGTCGTGGGTAAATCCCACCTAGAATTTCCATCCGCTTCTAAAAATAAAAACTCTTCACCACACATAGACGTGACTAGAGTTTCTAAAAGAGAGGTCCACTTAGCGTGACTCATATCCCTCGGGAAGCGGTGTCAGTTCAGTAAATAAACATCGGCGTTTGATTCATGGTGATGGGCGATATTCCTCGATTCCAAGGTGGGGCGGGTGCAATCGATTTCAATCGAGAACAGGTATCCTTTATAAACCTGATTCAGCTTTTCTATCTACAGGAGTTTTTAATGATTACTCAAATTGATGCCGAAGCCAATTCGCCAGGGTATTACCTCAAGGCGACTACGAATACCCGGCGACTAGTGGCAGCCATTACATCTGACCAATGGGAATCCTCCACGCCGTGCACTGATTGGACTGTGCTGCAATTGGTTAATCATATGGTCAGTGGGGCGCTTAATATCTCGTCGATCATGGCCGGCGATGGCCCTCGCAATCTAGGTGAAGTCCTCGGTGATGACCCCATCGGCGCATTCGACTCGGCTTGCAATGCAGCGGCGGAGGCACTCAGCAAGCCAGGCGCGATGGTGGAAATTGTGCGTACTAGGCGGGGCGAGCAGGTCGCCGGTGAGTACGCGCTAGGTCAGGTCCAAGAAATGCTGGTGCACGGCTGGGATCTGGCTACGGCTATTGGCGGCAATACCACGATGGATCCTGAGTTATTGGAGGTTAGCTACGCCCGCGCGCTGCGCAATCGCGACCGGCTCCGAACCGGAGGATCAACAGCGTGGGGTGAGTCCGAAGTGGCCGTTTCAAAAGAAGACAGCACCCAGGCGAAATACCTGGCTGTACTTGGTCGCAAAGCCTAACTAAATGCCGTAGAGCCGCCTAGGGTTTGCGTCGAAAATCTTCGCCAATGTCGGCTCAGCAAGGACTCCAGATTCCTTCAGCAGGCGCAACGCCTCCAGCTCACTCGATGTGTCGTTGTGACCATAGTCGGAACCAATCATCAGGTTGTCATCGCCGACAGCGTTAATGATATAGGGCAAATCATCGTTAGTCTGGCAGGCAACGAACAAGTTGTTGTCGGCAAGAACATTCTTAGTCAGTACTCTACCCTGCCGCTCCACCCTGCGTTGGAGATCGTTGATGATGTAGGGGAGCCAATTGGCCGCAACCTCGACGAACCCGAAGCGTAGTTTCGGAAATTTGACGGGGATATCCCTGGCGAGCAGAGAGTGGAACGCAGAGATGACTGGCACTTTGTTCCGTGTGTAGGCATCACCCTCTGTAAGATCAACAAATGCGGGATTCCCACATCCAGCATGGAAGCAGATAGCAAGGTCCAACTCCTGAGCCGCTTCATACATCGGGAAAAAATAGGAATCAGTTGCTTGCCGATCTCCCTCGAATCCACGCATGAATATACCTGCCGCGCCATTCTCCTTGGCGAAGCGGAGTTGTTCAGGCACTGCATTCATCGTCAAAAGCGGAGGCACGGCGACCCATCGCAACCGCCCCTCGGACTGAGCCCATGTATCGGCCATCCAACGGTTGTAGCTTTTGGCCAGCGCCAAATCGGTCTGCGGTTTCTGGGATATCTGCGTGAGGTAAATCGTCGGGTAGAGCACCTGGATATCGACTCCAAGCTGATCCATGTGAGCTAGGCGTGCCTTAATGTCACCCAAGGTTCGAGTGGCCATTGTCGTGTCTGCGAAGCCAGATTCCTTCTCGGATTTGGTGCCACGCGCTTCCGTGCCGAAAGGCCTGCGTGCACGCAATCCATCGATGAGCCAGAACGCCTCATCAGGTTCATCAGGGGACTGGTACGGCTGGGGACGAAATTGTTCGTCGGCGGCATCCAGGTAAGCCCAAGTGTGGTCGGCTTCAATCACATGGCAATCAGCATCGATGACAGACATCCCTAACCTCCTAGTCTAGCCCACCGTTAGGACATTTATGTCTCGTGGTGGTTGATTGCGGACGAGCTCATTTGAGTCTCGCACACAACTCTCTCGGCTGCTTGGCATCGGAGACGATACGCCATCGTCGGCAAGTTGGCGATAGCCATAGGAGAACAAACTTGTATCTATTTGTTTTGTCTTTGCCTTCGAGCGTTGTTGTGCTTGCCGTATTAAACGTAATAACCAGCACCGGTTGATGCTGGTTATTACGTTTAATACCGTGAGTGAACTGTTACTTGCTAGACAGTATTCTCCAGCCAAGAAAGCCCGCGTAAGCGGTGTGGACGAAGTATGTCAACCCGACCAGTTGTGTCATCTGCTCGTTTGAGCTTGTGTTTACTGCGCCAATGATAGAGAAGGCGAAAGCCAGTACCCCCACCAACCCCGCAATATTTGCGAGCATTGTGTTGTATTCATCCCTGGAGGCCATTGCAAAGAATATTGCGGCAAATCCAAGGCTGAAGAAGATACCCGCTGTGGATTGAATCCCCGAGGAAGTAAGAAACGCTGCTGCTGCTGCTGCCGCAGGCTCAGGGTAAGTTGCAGCGGTTAGCGAAATTCCGATTGCCAGAATGAAACCCGTCGTTCCGACCGTAATAAGAAGCTGCGCGTAACGAGACAGTGCGTCGCCGTTACCATTACCGCGAATCCCATCAGCGATAAACAAAATACCGTAGGCCAGCATCAGCAACCCAATCGTGATAGCCAAAGATGTCCAAACGAACAAATCAGTCTCTTTAGCGGCTAAAGCAGCAAATGAGGCGGCGCTGCCCCATTCGGCATCAGCAAAAATCACCAGCTGTTGAATGAAGTAACCAACAACCGTAATTACGGGCCCAAGAATAAGTGATATCCCCGCAAGCTTTGCAGTCGAAATCGTACCCATTTCTATCTCCTACTGTTCCTAGTTGTGCTTCATGGAAAATTCTCTCAACGTAAGCGAATTTCATATTTAGCAAGATTTACCGGAGCAGAATGCTAAGGAGTCAATGATTCATTCACAATGACTATCAGAGTATTTCTTAGGGCATTATTACCTGCTACTGAGCATGTCGGTAATAAGCAGAGAGGATTCAGGGCCGATCTATCCTTTGTCTTTCCAATGCAGAATACCGCTTAAAGTGACACCACTCATAAGCGTGATTGGGATGAGAATCATAAGTCCACCGAATGAGTAGCCCTCAGCGTTTGAATATATTGCCATCGAAGCGACTATGGAGAGCATAGTCGCGCCGAATAACGCAGTCATACGAGCCTGTTGCGCTCCTGATGTCAGGAATGCGAGCCCGGCCGCAATTACACTCATTCCAATGAATAAAAATCCATATGACGTTTCGTAATACACATCGTGGCCAAGCACATTTTCATTGCCCCAAGCTTGATCTGCGAAGCCCTCAGCACCTAGGAGTTGACCAACTCCAGCTGCTAAAAAATTAAGTACTGCGTAGCTAATCAGCCATATCGTCGGACTAGACATGTTTGTCATTACAAGAAACCTTTCACCATTAAATACGGGGCTATGTCAGCCTAGTCCGCAAGGGATTCCCTCTTGTATAGATATCACCGGACACGCTTAGGCCTATCGCATCGATTAGTAGTCTTGCTGTATCGGCAAGCGGACTCACCACGACCATTACCAAATTTGCGGTAAAAAGGCGATGGTTATTCCATGCCGATGGTCGGGTGCTTTGGTGGTTACTCTCCGGCGGTGGGCGCTGAGTATGGTTAAGTGTTTATTGCTGAGTTACTGCTATATTCGCGACAAATCAGCACCCAAAGCACATCGCGGTTGAGCTTGAGATGGCCTGTGTATGTGAATCCTTTTGGGTGTGAAGTTCTTGCCCTACAGCGTATGCTCAAGACGATTAGTAAGAGCTCTTTGCATTTGCTGGTCTCTATAGTTCCTACAATGACAATTCCGAGCGTAGTTTTTTCATGGGCCTTTTCCGTCGTAATTCAAATCAGCCAGTAACTGACGGCGCTCGCAGGTTTTTCTCTCCGTCGAACGCACAGATGTACCTCTCGCTCCACCTTCCGGCAATTGCGTTGGGGTTCGGTATGGGTGTTACGACGCCAGCGCTACCCATCTTCGCGAAGTCATTCGACGTCAGCGCTGGAGTGGCTTCGTTGGTATTTTTCGCAAACATGTTAGGTGGACTTATTGCAAGTTTGCCGGTCGGGTACCTGCTTGACCGCTTTGGGCGCCGGAAAATCTTGTTGGCAGGACCGGTTATCACAGGTGTATCGGCACTGATGATGGCTTTCTCAGGGTCGTTCACTGAATTGTTAATCTGGCGGTTCGTGGGTGGCTGGGGGCAGCAAATGTGGGTGATCAGTCGCCTTACTGTGGTCGCAGATTCGGGGTCAAAAGGGTCGCATGGTCGCGTTATAGCGAGCATGTTCGGCATACAACAGATAGGCACGCTTGGCGGGCCGCTGATTGGCGGTATAAGCGTCACAACGTTAGGGCTCCAATCCGCGTTTATCATTCAAGGAGTGGTCTCGCTTATAGCCGTAGTCCCGAGCATTTTCGTCTTACGAGAGTCTTTGCCTACGCGGAAAGATACTCCAGGTGGAGGTCGTACTAATGATTTCTCGTGGCGATCATTGTTGTCACGTCCTATCTTGACCTTATTCACTGCTCAACTATTCGGCATGACCGCACGAGGTGGAGCGATAGGTGGCGGGACATTATTCGTATATGCAGCTTATGCCTATGGGACAGACGCGCTGACCCTTGGGGCTCTAAGTTCCGCAATGGCTCTCGTGGGGATACCTCTAACGCTACTAGCTGGGTACTTAATGGATCGGTTCGGTAGAAAGTCGACTCTAGTTCCCGGATCGGGCATGTTTGGCATCGCATTGTTGTTCTTAGCACTAACTTCTTTCTGGTCGCTACCTTTTGCAGGCTTCGTAGTGGGATTTGTGTTACTTCAAGGATTCAATAGTCTGCTGCAGGGGTCCTGGCAAGTAATTGGTGCTGATCTTGCGCCGGAGGGAGCACGTGGGCGATTCTTCGCGGCCGGACGCATGGTCAGCCAAGGGGGGTTCTCTGCGAACCCATTAGTTTTTTCGTTAGCAACGACCCTATCGGGATTTACGCTTGCATTTATGGTGCTAGGTGCTGCAAGCCTAGTGTCGTCGGCGATGGTCGGCGGGCTGATTAAAGAGACACATGAAACCTAAAACCCCTGCTTCGGTCTTCCACTTTGGGTAGAACTGAAGTCCAAAGTTGGAGCGAATCGGCCAACTTGAGCATACGCATACAAGGGAGAGCAGGAGTAAACGTGTCCCAGCGATTGGTTACAGAGGCAATCTCTTAAGGACGATAAGCCTGCTTAGTGCACTCGTTCTTGAGTGTATGAGTGCCCCCCTCTCCAAGCCCCGCCCCTTGGGGATGAGCTGATTGGAGTGCGTGGCCATTAACTCGCCCAGAACAGGGCAGCTAGTCCTGCGACGGTTGTGAAGAACTCGACCGAGGAGAGCGCGATGAGCACTTACCGGATGTTCGTAGGCGGCGTACAAGTGACAGCGGTCTCGGACGGCAACCTATTCCTTGAGAAATCGTTTTACCCTGAGATCTCCGGTGACCGCTGGGCAGAATATTCCAGCCAAGTCCAACCTGACGGACGTGTGCTAATGAACCTAGGTTCATTCGTGCTTCATTCTGCCGGAAGGAACATCCTTGTCGACACAGGTATCGGCCCTACGCCTGGCCGGTTCATGGCAGACTGCGGACGTTTACCCGGGGAGATGCGTGACGGAGGGGTGCCTCCCGAAGACATTGATATCGTACTGCTCACCCATCTTCACGGCGACCACGTTGGCTGGAACATTGTAGGCGAGGGCGATGATCGCAGGCTGGGCTTTCCGAAGGCTCGCTACCTCGCGCCGAAGATTGATTGGGAAGATTCACTTGCGATGAGCAACAGCACGGCGGGGCCGCCCGAAGACGAAGCAGCCAGAATGCGTCGCGTGGATGCATTCGTCCAGAAGGTTCTGCCGCTAGAAACCTTTGGGTGTCTCGACCTATACGAAGGCATGCATAGTGTCACGCCGGAGATCACAACCCTCCCCTCGCCCGGCCACACGCCAGGTCATATGTGCGTGATGATTGAGTCGCAAGGGAAGAAGGCCATTATCATCGCCGACGCCGCGCATCTCCCGCACGAGGTGCACGAGACCGACTGGGTCTGCCGAGGCGATCGTGACGGAGCCGCAACAATCGCGACCCGTGAAAAACTACTAGATGACGCGGAGCGCAGCGGCGCATTAGTTCTCGCCGGGCACTTCCCCGCGCCAGGCGTTGGCAGGCTGGACCGCACCAATGGCCGCAGGTACTGGCAAGCGCTGTAGCTCAGGCCACTACAAGAACCGAGATCCCCTTACAAGCTGGGTCCTTTTAAGAAGCGTGGCATGAATTTAATAAACCCAGACTGCGTCCCTATGCTCAAAGAAAGGCCGGGGACCTAAGTCTCCCAAATGACCGAACGATGAGATGCTTGCTCGCTTTTCATTCACGCCCAGGTGGTTTCGCAAAATATACGAACACTCCACCAAGCCATGAGGCAACAGCGAATCCGAGGAATGGGGCTGTGTAGCTTTGAGCTGAGTCATACGCTAGGGCGGCAACGATTGGCCCGACAGCCTGAGCCATGGTCTGGAAAACCGTAACGAATCCCTGGATGCTACCTAAGCGCGCTCGCCCAAAGTAGTCAGCGAAGATGACTCTCTGGAGTGTCAATTGTCCGCTTAGAGTCAGGCCCCAAGCCACTGCCCATATGAGGGCAATGGGCATAGAGCGGGACGCCACCAGCATAAACAGCATCCCAAACCCAATCAAAACACAATCCAGCGCTAGGCTGAGTCGCGCGCCAAATCTGTCAGCGGCCAATCCCCATACGATGGCACCCATCGCTCCGCTTGTCGAGTAGACCACTAACACGAATACGGCCGCAGCATCCGAAAACCCATGGTCTGTGAAATAAGGAATCATGTGCAAAGTCGTGCCGGTGCGGATCGCCCATGTCATGCAAATGCTCGCGGTCAGAAGGTAAAGGGCTTTAGTTTTCTTGGCTTGAGCCAAAGATAACGATATTGCCGGCTCCCGGTTCAGGGCAGCATTTGAGCGCATGTCAGCTAATCCTGGGTCGGCACCGTCAGGAAGCAATCCCATGTCTTCAGGTTTGCGCCTTAGAAACAACAGCGATGGGATCATCGACATTAACCAAATCACCAAACCTGCAACGACGGCCGCAACTCTCCAGCCGCTCATAGTCACAAGAAACTGCACATAAAGCGGAGTCAACGCTGCGCCCGCTTGAGACCCCACACTGGTCATCGCGACAGCCCGTCCGCGCTTTGCGATGAACCACTTGGGGATCACGATACTGACTGCGACGCCAATGACTCCATTGGTCATCATTCGCCCTACAATCTGCAGCGCGTAGAATTCCCAAAGGGTAGTCACCCAGTTCATCAGGACAAAGACTGCCCCCAGGATTCCGAAAGCGACTCCTAGTGCTACGCGGGAGCCAAATCTGTCGATGAGTGGGCCAATCCCAAGTGCAATCGCCCCACCTAGTAAGGAGCCAATCGACATCGCTCCCGCAA
>CALGTL010000168.1 GCA_937901475.1 uncultured Dehalococcoidia bacterium | reverse complement strand
CCAAGGCCCTTACCTAACCAATTCATTTACAGGGGCGGGTTATCGGAATAATTCCAAGATGAATTTTTCAGGCCAAATCACTGCGACAAGACCGTTACTCCCTAATATTCCGCCGAAAAATTGCCAGTTCAGAAGCGTGATTAGCGATCCACCAACCAATCCTCCGATCAAGCCGGTTCGGTCCTGCATTATCACCATTGGACCAAACAGTGCGACGAGAATGGCTGCATATTGAAGTCCAATCGTACCTGCTCCAATGATCATAAGCGCAAGTACCGCCATGATAATTAAACCTGCTGAGCGGGCTCCTTCCATACCTTTGCTACGCACACCGATATCCATGATTTCGCCCGTTTTTGCGCCCAGGCCCTCTCGAATGAATTGCAAAGAGCTAATGAAAAACATTCCAATCGAGATACCCAGAGGGAACCATGAACCACGAGATGAGAAGGAAGTAGCTTCATACCATGCATATGCCGAAATCAACATCACTCCGGCAGTGAACCATTGCGTTTCGATGAAGTGCCAGCGCAAATTGGCCAGTCTCTCGAACCATCCCATCTGCGGCTCCTTTGTCGGAGGCGCACCTGCTTGCTCAGAGGTGTCGAGATTCCCTATCTTCATATACTTAGTGAAAATCACTGCAGTCGCAACCGCGATGATAAATAACACCAAAAAGAAAGGTCTTGTGAATGTCCCTGTCCAACCGTAAAGCCCCAGAGAATTCGTCAGCTTCGCTTCAATAATAGGTCCAAGAATGAAGCCGATTAGCATCGGCGGGCGCGGCCACTTGTAACGCTTCATCAACAGTCCAAGCGTCGCTCCTACAAGGACGATACCAATAACTGAAGCATCAGTGTGGTTTTGATAAGCAGCCAAGAAGGAAATAGGGATGATGATGAAGCCCAGTACTGGGTACGGGATTTTGGTCAGCTTTGCCATCTGGCCAGTGAATCCAAGCCCTAACATGGTAACGGCGAGGTTACCAAGGCCAAGGCTGATGACAATCATGATGGTGATGTCCGCGTGAGAACCCAGCATACGAGGGCCAGGTGCGATGCCGTAGGACAGCATTCCAAGCATGACAAATGCCCAGGATCGGCCACCAGGAATACCCAATGCTAGAGTAGGTATTGCCTGTCCACCTTCTTTCGCGTTCTGTGCACCCTCGGCGAATAGAACACCTTCCAGTGAACCTTTACCAAATTGCGATTTGTCCTTGGTGAACGCAATGCCCAGTGCATAGGACATCCAGTCGATAACTCCACTGCCTACGCCCGGGATTGCGCCAAAGAACACACCGAATAGCGACTGCCGGATAGTCATTCTCCAGCGGCTAAGTCCATACCGCGCCCCGGCGAAAATCTGCTGGTAGCTAATATCAGCCTTCGGAGGGGCGAGTGATTTCCTTGTCATCGTTAGGTCGATGATTTCAGGCAATGCGAATGCACCAATGGTGGTAGCGATGAGCGGTAAGCCATCCCACAACCAATCCTGGTCAAACATGTACCGGAAGTCCAGCGACACTGGAGCTGGGCCAACAGCGCCCAGAAGCATGCCCAATAAAGCTGCAGAGATACCTTTGAGCATGGCCCCGCCTGAGAGAGCGGCGACCATCGCGACACCAAACATTGCCATAGCGGCAATCTCTGCGTCATGAAACGCAAGTACTACAGGTTTAATAACCGGTATAACCAGGGCCATAGACAATGCACCGATGATGCCGCCCATCGCAGATACTGCGTAGACGGCCCCGAGCGTATGTGCAGCTTTCCCTTGTCTGGCGAGCTGGTTACCTTCAAGGAATGTGACTTGAGTCGCGCCTCCAGGCATGCCTAGCAAAATCGCGGGAATTGAATCCAGCGTATTGTCGATGCCTGTGAGTACCGCCAAGATAGCAACACCAATGACGGGATCATCAACAGAGATGATGATGAACGGGATTGCAATCGCCATTACCAGAGTGGCTGAGATCCCGGGGATCAATGCAATCGGAACAGTAATCAGGACAGCGAATAGGAATCCTCCCCAGTACCCTGGGTTACCCAGGTAAGAGAGCCCTTCGCCAAACTGCGTAAACATCTCGCCCATCATTACCCCCGTTGAAAAGATGGGGAATGGCACGTAGCCATTCCCCATCCCTCCGATCTAATTCGAAACTATCTATGACCGCTAGTCTGCGATGTACTCCGGGAAGTACTTCTGAAGCAAACGTGACTTCTGTTTTTCGACGATAGCAGCAGATCCCATGAAGAGTTTCTCGTTCTCCAAAGTGGCTTTTGTACCGTAGTCACGGCCGCTGAATATCGGCTGCTCACCAGCAATAGCACCGTACTTCTGAAGAAGAGCTTTGTCTTCCGCGAAAGCTGTTGCAAATGCTGCGGAAAGAGCGTCAGCGATATGGTCCGGTGTTCCTGGAGGTGTCCAGAGACCCTTGGACATGTAGTTAGTCGGGTTCAATATTGACTTGAACGTATTGACTGCTTCATCGCTCGGCAGGTGGTCAGCGATGTAACCACAGTGAGCCGGACCCCAGCTGTTAGCTCCAAGCTCTCCGGGACCCATGCTTGCATACACACGCATCTTGCTCTTCAAGGGGTCATCATCGAGCCAGGAAGGGAACTCTGACGGGATTCGGTACCACAGGCTGTTACGCACAGTGGTGTTGATCTCGTGTTGCTGCCACTTGGTCAAGACTGTGTTCGTGTCAATAACATCGAACGCGTAGTACTTGAAAGGAGCACCAACCTGCTCGAGGGCGTATGACGTGGCCAAGAAAGTTGGCGCACCTTCTGCGATATCGGAAATCTCTTCACCCAATAGGAACGCGCCGTGGCGGCCCGCGCCAGTTGACTTCACACCATTGAAGTCCCATAGGCATTTAGTCGCGGCGTCGGCGCCGAGGTTGCCCGGAGGGTCGTATGTTGTGAATGAACGTGTCGAATCGATGGTAGACCCAAGGAATTCGAATGTGCTTCGCTTGATGTTTTGACCATTTTCATTGAAGCCAAAATCAAGCTGAGGGGTGCTGTCCCACGCGATGTAGGTTCCGTCTTTAGGAGCCTTGGTCGCAGCGTAAACATATGCCAAGGGCTTGTTACCTTGATTCTGGAAAACGATGCGCGGCTTACCGGGGATCCACTTGCTCAAAAACGCGGACATCACACGGCCCTGGGCGTCTGTACCACCACCAGGGTTCGAGTTGGCAACGATACGAATCGTCTTGCCCTTGAAGTACGCTGCTGCATCAAAGCTCGGCGTCGGAGTTGCCGGGGCAGCAGTTGGTGTTGGTACACCAGGGACCAGAGTGGCCGTCGGTGTCGGGTCCGGCGGCGGCTGGGTTGCTGTCGGCGTGGGGTCGTCCCCACCACAGGCTGCTAGCGTTAGCAGCATCAAAGTCCCGAGGACGAGCCCCTTGGACCAAGCGGACCATCGAATAGCCATCTATATCCTCCCTGTTTCAGACCTGGTGCCATGCACTGGCCTCTTGGCGCAGCAATATACATGTAGCTGCCGCCTTTTGCCAGAGCGCCGGCTTGTCGCAAATCCCGGTTATCGGCTCCGCGAGTTGTTCACTCAAACCTATCGGTTTCAAAAGGGTGAGTAAACTCCCTGGGGTTTTTATCATCTACGCTCTTGCGGGGCATATAAACTGAATTACTATTTACTGCCACATAATAGCAACAGTGTTACTATTATATGGATATGGATACTCCTACTTCACTTGCTTCATTGCTGAAACATTATGGTTTGGCTCGGTCCTCTCTGGCGTCTCGAATGGACGTGTCGCTCCAAACCATCCATAACTGGTGTATAGGGCGAGTTCCTGTTCCGGTGCACCAGTTCAGTCGTCTCGCTGAAAACATGACATCCCTTGGTGCAAGTGATGCAGAGGTAGCGGCTCTCATGCGTGAGTATTTGGATGAGCATGGCCTCAACGACCGCTTGTTCGCCACTCTCACGTCTCGCAACAGTTCCGTCGACCGTAATGTTGTTTTGCTCATGTCTTGGGACATTAAATCAGGAGGGCTCTTTTCGCACTTCCCGAGCGAGTGCCGCAGGGCAGTGCAAGATCTTGGAATGACCTGCCTCGTTGTCGACTGTGGAGGGGATCATCAGATGAAGCGAATTTACATCAACCAAGCGATTAAACACGGATATGCAGGAGTCATACTCGCGGGCATTCCCGGTGCGGCTCCATCGCCCACACAAGAACTTTTCGATGCCATCATGCCTCTGACGAATGCAGGGGTACCCGTTGTCATGATTTCACCATGGGGTGGTGATATTGCCATACCTCAAGGAGTTGCTGCATTAGGGTGGGATTTGAATGTCTCTAACTCTATTGCTCTTGGCTTCCTTCGAGAGGCAGGTCATGAACGAATTGCGACCGTTCTAAGCGAAACGGGGTCAATGGTTTCAGGCCGCTATCAAGGCCTAGGTCGCGCATTTACTGACCAAGGGTTACGGTTCGAGGAATCACTCGCCGTTTGGATGGGAGATGAACTTGATAATCTTCATGAAATTCAAGAGGCTCTTGCGTCAGCCACGGCAATCTTCGCAAGGCCGTCTACACTTCACTTGGTTGCTCAAGGCTGTTATGGGAAGAACCTGCGATGGCCCGACGATGTCAGCATCATCTCGGTGGGGCACCCTGAGTCCATTCCACAGTTAGGCAGCAACCGGTTTACCTATGTAAGCATCCCCGTGGGCCGCATCAGTCGTAGCGCAGCACATATCCTCAGCTCACTCATCGAAGAGGATGATGGGACCTATTACCAGCAGTTCGCGGTGTATGGAAAGGGCGCGATGAGAATCATGAATACCGAGGCAGGGTCAGTCGGTGCCCCAGCAGGCCGCTAGGGTCCTACTTCGGCGATGACTTTTCAGATGGTGGAGAGTCTTTGTGTAACGTTTCACGCAGTCCGAAACCAATGAGGTTTGCGGCAAGGAACGCAGATACCGCCATTACCCCGAACGCTCCTGCGAAGGCAGCTCCACCTGTAACCAATCCTGTCACCACTCCAAAGATAACAGGGTTCATCAATGACCCACCTTCGGCTATTAACCGGTTGACACCGAAGAATTTGCCTCTGGCGTCAGCAGGAGCGATATCAGCACCTATGGTTTGCATCGTTCCTGCCATCATTGAGACGCCAATGTTGATCCAAATGAAAGCTGCGATGAATGCTACTAACGGTAGCTCCATTGCAGCCGTAGTGGCCATAAAGCTGAGACCTAAGCCAAGCATGACTGCAGCGGGAACAATCTGCCGTTTCCTGCCGTAACGATCCATAATTTGACCTGAAAACATCATAATGGGAATGCTTAGGACTCCTGAGCCGAGCATCACTGAGCCAAGCATCGCCGGCCCTTGACCATAAGCAAACGCTAAAAAGATGAAATATGTGCCGCCGGTCCCTTGCGCGCCACCACGAGCAATGTTTGCTGAAAATTGTGCAGCAAATAAAGTTATCACTGGGCGAGTAAGGAGCGTCTTCCAAGCAGTGTCTGTCTCTGGGGTTTTGGTGCCAGTTCGTCGAGCCAACACGCTTGGGGCGGTTTCTTTAATCAAAAAATATGAAGGAATGACAGCGAGGGCCGCCAGCACGCCGAAAACTAGGAAAGGAACACGGAGCCCAAGCAACTCTGCAAGAATTCCGCCCAGAAAAGGTCCGCCCATATTTCCTATACGCTGAACGCTCGACATACTTGTTATCTGGCGGCCACGTTCGCTTGAGCGCACGGAATCCGCAATCGCGGCTAGGCGGCTCATCTGCCACATCTGCTGTGCGACCCCGCCCATCGTCAAGTACAGCAAGAATTCCAGGTAGGAATTTGCGGCGAAGAAGACCATAAAAGCAGAAACTGAAGAAAGCAGCGGAGCTCCAATCAACGTTACTCGCCGTCCAAATCTGTCGATGATGTAGCCGGTAGGCAGGGTCGAAAGCACTCCTCCGGCCATAGGGGCAATCACCATTAGGGAAGCCCCTGCCACGCCAGATTCAAACTCCCGTATCGCTATTAAGGGCAATACCGGCAACGTAAAGCCCCTGCCCGTTCCCAGCAAGATCGCAGGAAGCAATAGCGAAAACACGAATTGGTTCCGCTTAAAGAAGTTCAGCTTTTGCTGTTCTTCGCTCGATTCTGGTACAGGGGTTTGGGACATCACTCGTTTCGCAGGGGAGAGCTGAGCCAAAGGAGCTCGTGCCGTATCCTTCGGAATCTAACTCTGTATCGGGAGCCTGTCAAACGCCTAGGAGATTGCCTCTGTCAGTTGGTCCACTTGAGCTAGATCAAGAGTCGCAGGCCTAAAGACAATTTCGTCAGTTCCCAGTTCCTCGTGCATGGCAATCATCTCACGCACAGCTTCTGCCGACGCTGGGTTCGCCGGGGATTGGTGTTCACTGCCGCGCCCAGGGCGGCCTCCGTAGTAGTGGGCGACTGCGTCTTCTATTTGCTGTTCAGCCCTCGGTCCGAATGCGCAAGGCAGGGTCGCGACGAAGCGAGGATTCCCGACACGGTTGTTTGCCGCCCAAGCCTTGTTCACTCGCTCCATGATGCCTTTGACCCATTCTCTGTCATTAGCACGACCACCCATTACGTAGCCGTTAGCGTACTTGCCGACACGGTCCAGCGCCCGGTCAGCAGTGCCGCCCAAAATAAGCTCGGGGCCGCCTGCTTGCACCGGCATCGGGCCCACTGCGTAGGTGGCTCCATCCTGCACGTCTCCGGCCCATATCCGCCGCATCTCTTGGAGTTGCTCAGTGAATCGACGCCCACGATCGTGAAATCCGGCAGGGGCTACCAGCGAGTCATCCTCCCGACTACCCACAGCCAAGCCCAACGTCAGCCTGCCTCCAGAGATCGCATCCACGGTTGCCGCTTGTTTCGCCAATACGCCTGCGTTCCGCAGTGGGCTGACGAGAACAGCAGTCATCAGTCGGACTCGCGTCGTTACGGCTGCAATCGCGGCCAATGTTGCCATCGGTTCGTAGGAGTTATAGGCCAATCTATCCAGCGAGGCGAAAGCGTAGTACGGTCCTCGATCTGCTCGTTCAGCCATTGCTCGTATCACAGGCCAACTGTTGGTTGGTGTTTGGAATGTCGGGCCTAAGCTAATTTTCATCGCACCCTCTCTAGCTAAGAACGTCCTCGGCTTGGAATTTCTTAAATTCTATTTCGGTCATCCCCAGGATCCCTCGGCATATTTCTTCCGTGTGCTCTCCGAGGAGTGGCGCAGGGCGGTAAGCCGGGGTGGCGCCTGACATCACGAATGAGTTGCCATCGGATGCGTAAGTTCCCATCTCGGCGTGGCTCATGAAGACAAACTGCCCGCGTGCTTGTAGTTGGGGGTCTGAAAACATCTCTTCTGGACTCAATACCGTTCCAGCAGCAACCCCTGCCGCAATGCAACGTCGCATAACCTCATCGGCTTCTAGTGTACTCGCCCAGAGGCCAATCGCAGCATCCAGTTCATCTTCGTACGCCTTGCGGCCAGCTAAGTAGGTAAATCGTGAATCCTTTAAAAGGTTCATTGATCCCATCGCAGCGCACAGAGCAAGCCAGCGTTTGTCGTCCACACAGGCAATAGTGCACCATGAGTCCTCTCCTGCGCATCGATACGCAGCGTGCGGTGCCATCGCAGGGTCGCGGTTGCCATCACGCATTGTTGTTCGCCCGTTCGCGGCGAAGTCCATTAAAGGTTGGCCAACGAAATAGAGCGATGCTTCCAGCTGCGATAGATCTAAATGCTGGCCCTCGCCAGTCTTCTTCTGGTAGTCCAGCGCAGCGACAATCGCTGAAATGGCTATGTGCGGTATTAAGAAGTCAGTGTAGGCACCATAAGGGCTCGTCGGGGTTCGGTCAGGCCATCCTGTGAAGTGCGTGTGTCCAGATAGTGCTGTCAGCACCGGGCCGAACCCAGGCTGTGAATCGAACGGCCCTCCTCTGCCCAACATAGATGCGCTGAACATCACCACTTTTGGGTTTTTCGCGGAGATAGCTTCATACCCAAGTCCCCATTTTTCCACAGTGCCTGGCGTGAAATTCTCCGTAATCACGTCGGCCCATTCTGTCGCCAGGCGGAAGGCCAGCGCGCGAGCTCGCTCATCAGCCATATTTAGGGTAAGGCTCCTCTTACCGCTGTTGTAGTTTGCGTAGTACCCTGACCGGTTTATCCCGTGCTGGCCATTTGCGAATGGCTCTCCATTGCGCAGCACATCTGGTCGGTGGCTTGATTCGACGCGGATAACGTCAGCCCCGTAATCCCCCAAGTAACGTGTCGTCATCGGACCTATTACTACCCAGCAGAAATCCAAGACTTTTAGTCCCTCAAAAGGGTTACGAGGGGACTGCTGTTCGTCAACGGGAGAAGCACTCCTCGCCGGTGCTTTTTCCATCTCCGCAAGCAGTTCAGTGGTGTGCTCTCCCAGCGTAGGAGCGCGTCGCCGAATCGATAGTGGTTTCCCGGAGGACCGTACGAACAACCCTAGCGTGTTGTAAGGCTCACCAGTAGGCGGATTGATCTGCTGGAAGAATTTCCGGGCTTCTAACTGGGGGTAGGCAAACACGTCAGCAGGAGTGTTAACAGGAAAGAGGAGTACCCGGCGCTTCAGCGCGCCATCCGCGAGGTATTCCTTCGTCTTCGCCTTGAAGAAAGCGCCCAACCCTTGGTTCATTTCTTCCAGCAATTGTTCACTAATCTGCCCGAACCCAATCGACCCGAAATCGGTTGCAGTCAGCTCAGCGTTGCCAAATCCCTCTTCGTCCATCCATGCGCAAAGGGATGCCATGTTGCGGCCACCAACCAGTCCACCGGGTTGAATGAAGTTCACATAGCCGTCCGCGCATTCCCAGTTCACCCGCATGGCTCGCTCACCAACGGGCCGAAATGGACCTCGGCGCCGAAGGTTGACTTGGTTCAAATTCCAGTACTGAGGAGCGTGCGATAAAGTACGTGCTGCTGCTTGTTGGCAGGACACATCCACATATTGGCCGCGTCCTGTCGATATACGCTGGTGGTGGGCAAGCATCGCGCCAGCAGCGCCAGCAGCAGCTCCGAGTGTCCAGAACTGAGGCACGCTGACGCGAACTGGGGGGCGGTCTTCATCACCAGTCAAGTGCATGAAGCCGCTTAGCGCCATTCCGGTCAAATCGGTTGCTGCGTAATTTCGATATGGGCCTGTTTGCCCGTAGGCAGTGATGGACACGTAGATTATGGCGGGGTTGATTTTGCAAAGGTCGTCGTACCCCAAATCCAGCGATTCCAGGTAACCAGGGTTGAACGATTCAATCAAGAAATCAGCAGAGCGCACCAAGTTCAGCAGGGCATTCCTAGAGTCTGAAGCCTCTATATCTAACGCAAGGCTCCGCTTGTTAATCGCGTAGAGTTGCCAGAAGAGGCTAGATTCGTGGTCACGCTTATCGTGGTGAAACGGCGCTACATTACGGGCAGGGTCGCCCGTCAGCGGCTCGACCTTTATAACATCAGCTCCAAGGTCACCAAGGACGCGTCCGCAAAAGATTCCGCGCTCATCTGCGAGGTCAAGGACGCGGTAACTGGACAGCAAGCGTTACTCCTAAAGGCCCAGCGCATGCGCTAGCCGCTTGCGATGATAGCGAGGTGATCCCAAGTAGTGGTAGAGCGTGCGCGACATTTTAGTGTGAAGCGTTAGCCCATACTCACGAACGATGCCCATACCGGCATGGACGTCATGAGCAGAGTTGCAGCCATAGTAGTAGCTCTCGCTCGCGGTCGTCGCAGCTGTATGCATCGCCTCGATTGCGCCCTCACGCGCTTCGTCTGCCTTCCAGAGCGCTTCGTAAGTCGTCCAGCGTGCTGCATCTAAGTAATTCACCACGTCAATGACATGATCCTGGACACGCTGGAAGCGGCCGATGGGTTGCTGGAATTGCCGCCGTGTCTGGCTGTAAAGGAGCGACATATCAAATACTTGTGATAGCCCGCCAACCTGATACGCGCTCAAAATCAGTGTGGCTTTTCGCATTGCGCGCTCAAGGACATCCCAACCATCCTCCATTGAGCTGATAATCGATGATTTAGAGACCAGGGCTTGAAGGAGAGTAACTTCGCTTAAGCCTGTAGCGAAACCTGGCAGTGCGCGAGTAGCTACACCTCGGGCATGCTTGTCCATGTGTACCAGGCCGATGCTGCCGGTTTCGAGCCGAGTCGCGACAATCAAATCCGTTGCGTCGGTCGCATCATGGACAAACAGCTTGGTACCGTCGATAAGCACGTCGGTTCCTCGAGTACGGGCCAAGGTTTGGATGAACTCAGGGCCCCAGCCATAGTCTTCTTCAGTGATGGCCAGAGCGAATATTCGTTCACCCGATGCGATTCCTGGAAGCAATGTTCGCTTCTGTGTATCTGTGCCTCCTTCGAGCAACACCAAAGCAGCAAGTACTCCTGAGGAGAAATGCGGCCCAGGTACGGGGCCTCGACCAAGCTCTTCGTAAATTACCGCCGTGTCTGCCA
The DNA here is from genome assembly GCA_937901475.1 of uncultured Dehalococcoidia bacterium. GTDB lineage: Bacteria > Chloroflexota > Dehalococcoidia > Lucifugimonadales > Australimonadaceae > CALGTL01. The sequence goes on along the minus strand of CALGTL010000168.1, from coordinate 3,278 downwards.
ATGAGGCTCCAGCCCCTCCAAATTCTTCGGGGATTAAACTACCCAAAATCCCAGTGGAAGCAAGGCTTTGCCAGTGCCCTAATGCTGGCTCTTTACCCGCATCTATCGCGACCAATGTTTCTTTCGTATAGTCTCGATTGCGCAACTCATTCATAGTTGCTTGAAGCATTTTTTGCTGTTCTGTTAGGGTTAGGTCCATCGCTAGTTGCCTTGATTCTCTGCTGAAGGTAGTTGCCCTGGTTGCTCGCGCTTTTCACGCCCGATGCCGAGCCTCCTCGCGATAATCACCCGCTGAATCTCTGCGGTCCCTCCTGGGTGTTGCTCCACGATACTTGCCCTTTGATGAACTTCTATGTGCCCATTTTCAGCTGCCCATTCCGGGTCGCTCACCAGTGCCCGCGGACCCATTACTTCAAGAATCGAGCGGGCTTTTGACAGCGCTGATCGCTTCTGATGCAGATATGCCTGCGAGCCTTCGTAGGTCAATTGCTTTCCCTGTGCTCGGTATGCAAAATTTCGGAAGTGCAACAACCGGGTCACTTGAGAATTAATATAGAAGTCAACTAATGAATCCTGGACATCCGGGTCGTCAGTAAGAGGCAGTCCTCTCCGTGTTGTCGTACGAGCGTAATTCATAACGCGGTCCAACATTTCATCAGACCGAACGGCACTTCGTAGTAGGCCGTGCTCAATTTCCAAGTGCGTTCCTGCAACTTCCCAGCCGTTATTTTCCCCCCCAATTAGGTGGCTCGCAGGAATTCGTACATTATCGAAATATACGGTGTTTTTAACCCCACTTGCAGCTCCGCGCTCGCCACCGACGAGTAGCAAGTCCATCGGCTCAACGGTGATACCAGGGAGGCCCATTGGCATCATGAACCAACTCAGGTTCTTATGGCGGTCACCATTGGGGTCAGTCTTTACAATCATCCATGAATACTCAGCCCCGTGATTTGAGCCAACGTATATCTTAGTACCGTTGATTAGGTAGTCGTCCCCATCTCTGACTGCTGATGTCGCCACGCTAGCCAAATCAGAACCGGACTCTGGCTCGCTGAGCAACTGCCAAGTGCGAATTTCTCCTCTAAGTATTTTTGGCAAAAAATATTGTTTCTGTTCATCCGTACCCCAAACCATAATGGAAGCAGAGCCGAGCCTACCGCCAGTGTCGTAGTAGGGAGGAGTTGCTAGATGGTAAAGATCCAGTTCCTCTTCGATAATCATTGACATGCCAAGATCAAGCCCACCACCGCCGTACTCGGACGGCATAGCCGGGTAAAGCCATCCCTTAGCCCCTAGCTCTCGGCCCAGTTTTCGTTGCAGCGCATACTCATCGGCCGTCAAAGCAGCAGGGTCTGCGTGGTCCTTCAGCTTTGGTACGTGATTAGCGAGCCAGCCGCGAACCTCAGCTTGAAATTCTATTTGCTCGGGTGTCCACTCAAGATCGAAGTCCATTAGCCCCCCCTGAACGATGGCTTACGCTTCTCAAGAAAAGCGCTCACTGCCTCGCGATGGTCTTCTGAGCGACGTGCCTGCTCCTGCGCGACCTGCGCTAGTCGCAGGCTTTCTTTCAAATCGAGATTTGTCGATTTATGGGCCAAGTATTTCGTGAGCGACATCGAATACGTCGCCCCTGCTGCGAGACGGGACGCCAGCTCCATCGCGGCGTTCATCATTTCGTGGTGTGGGTAAACCTTACTAACTAGATTCATACGCAGTGCGTCTACTGCGCCAATGCGATCTCCCGTGTACTGCATAAGTAACGTGTTGCTCATTCCAATGAGCCTAGGGAGCTGCCAGCAACTTCCATCTCCAGGCACAAGCCCCATGCGAACGAACGCTTCAGCAAATTCTGCATCATCAGACGCGATTCGAATGTCGCACGATAGGGCTAACCCTAGCCCTACACCAATCGCGTAACCATTCACGGCAGCGATTGTCGGCTTCTGAACATCATAAACACGCAGTGGCACGTCCGAAACCGACCCAAAGCCTGCCTCGCCGGCATCAGCATCGTGGTTCGCCAACCGTGCTTCCATCGCTCCCCAAGGGAGTGAAACAGACCCGCGCTGTTCTTCTATATTGTTAAGTGTTTGATCGAAGCGGCGCACGTTCGCTCCTGAGCAGAATGATGGGTCAGCACCCGTCATCACAAGCACATGGCTCTCAGGGTCAGCCTCGAATCGATCCAGTTCTTCGTAGAGAGCAGCCGACATATCAGGGCTCAGAGCGTTGCGTGTTCTGGGGTCGTCTAGCGTCACCAACATTACGCCATTTTGCCTATCGACTTTCACCGAATCGTCAGCCATTGTTTAATCCTAGTTCCTGCTGAGTTGCCGATTGGCCGCACACTGCCAGTTCCCGGATTGTAGGAGCGGATCCAGGTGCTGTCTATGTGTAGAATCCTCTCTTCGCATGTACAATTTTGCTTCACAAACGAACTAGCCACAGGAGGGCTCTATATGGGAGCAGGCACTGTTTCCGACGCTCTTTTCGACCGCGTAGGTGGAGTTTTCCTTCGTGCTCTCGATGGGCTATCCATCGAGCAGCTGAGGAAGCAACCTGCGGGGCCAGAGAGCAACCCAATAGGGTGGATTGCTTTTCACCTCACCCGCGTCCACGACGCTACGTTTTCTAACCTTCTAGGTAAAGATCAAGTATGGATTGAAGGGAAGTGGTACCAGAGATTCAACCTGCCGCCAGAAACCAAGTCTCTCAGTGGCAGCACTCTTGACCAAGTACGTGCATTCGACCCTGTGGGCTCCGATGTATTGGCTTCCTACTGGCAAGCAGCCCGCGCGCGGTCTCACGAGTTCCTTGAGTCGCTCCGCTATGAAGATATCGAGGCTCTAGCGCCTATGCGTCCAGATTCAACTTTTCCGCCAGAAACGCACCGCCTTACCATCGCTCGCGTCACGTCGGACGCGTCCCAGCACATAGGTCAGGTCGCCTATGTGCGAGGGCTCGTGGACAGGTATGGTTGGTATGGAGCCTAGATATTGCATGCACCACGAGTAGTAGAATCAACTAATCACAGCAGCGGAGCAAATGCATGATTACCGTAGAGCAGAACCAGCGACTCACTCAGGTTGGGCCAGGCACTCCTATGGGCGAGCTTTTTCGACGTTACTGGCACCCATTTGCCGCAACCGGCGAATTAGATGATAGACCGACCAAAGCAGTTCGACTTCTAGGCGAGGATCTCGTTGTATACCGTGACCGTTCAGGTACCTACGGGTTGATCGACCGCCTGTGCCCTCACCGTCGCGTAGACCTCT
>CALGTL010000167.1 GCA_937901475.1 uncultured Dehalococcoidia bacterium | reverse complement strand
GCAGAGCTCGAACTAGACGATGAATGGTTGGTCGATGGCGTTCTCTATGTTGGCGACAGAGGCAAGATCATGCACAAGTCTCACGGAGGCAAACCAACCCTCATCCCGCTGTCACGCATGGAGGACTTTGAAAGACCCGCCAAGACGATCCCACGCGTCAAAGGCAGTCACGAGCAGAACTGGATCGACGCTTGCAAAGGCGGTGATCCAGCGGGTTCAAGCTTCGACTACTCTGGACCGCTGACAGAAGTCGTCTTGTTAGGCAATCTCGCCCTTCGAACCAAAGGCCCACTGATTTGGGATGGCCCTCACATGCGCGTCACGAATAACGATGCAGCGAATCGATTCGTCCGACGAGAATACCGCAAGGGGTGGGCCTTGTGATTGCCCGGGCTTCAGCGACCTTTAACCCATCCAACCGAATGAAACGAACACAGCGACGAACGCACAGCGCCCAGCTCAAGACCTGGGTTGCCGTTCTTGCAGGATTGCTCTCCCTTTCTGAGGCGTCCGCCAAAGACATACCAGCCTTTCCCGGAGCCGAAGGCCATGGCAGGTACACCATCGGCGGTCGTGGTGGACGGGTGATCAAGGTGACCAACGTGAACGACAGCGGCGAAGGTAGTCTGCGAGCGGCTATTGAAGCGGAAGGCCCCCGAACTGTTGTTTTTGAAGTGTCAGGCACCATCGCCTTAGAAAGTCGGCTCGTGATACGAAATGGCCATCTTACGATTGCTGGGCAAACCGCTCCAGGAGATGGCATCTGCTTAAAGAACCATGAGGTCTTCCTCGATGCTTGTGAGGAAGTGATTATTCGCTACATGCGTTTCAGAATGGGCGATGAAGCTCAGCAGCAAGCCGATGCGATTGGTGGTCAGAAGAACCGAAACGTCATTGTCGACCATTGTTCGATGAGTTGGTCGACTGATGAATGCGCCTCCTTTTATGCCAATGCAAACTTTACCATGCAGTGGTGCTTGATTGGCGAAAGCCTACGCCACTCGGTTCATAAAAGTGGCAAGCACGGCTATGGCGGCGTCTGGGGTGGCAAGAACGCTTCGTTTCATCACAACTTGCTTGCCCATCACGACAGCAGGAACCCTCGGCTTGGAGAATATGCGTCCGCCTATGCGCTCTCCGATCGCGTCGATATCAGAAATAACGTGATCTACAATTGGCAAGGCAACAGTGGCTATGGAGGCGAAGGGATGAATGTCAATATGGTGAACAACTATTACAAACCAGGGCCCGCGACGAACAGGAACCAAGACCGAATCGTGGCCATTTGGAATCGAATTGAGACCTGGGATCCTTTGTACAATGTGTGGGGGAAATTCCACATCGATGGCAATGTCGTCAAAGGCTCGGAAAGCGCGACGACTGACAACTGGACGCATGGTGTTCAGTTTGATTCCAAATGGAGTCACATCGCGGATGCAGAAAGGCAAAGCCTGCGCTTGGAGAACCCCTTAGAAACAGGCGTGGTGACGACCCATGCCGCCGAGGAAGCCTATCAGAAAGTGCTTCAACTGGTAGGTGCTAGTTTAAAAAGAGACTCGGTCGATCAGAGGATTATCCATGATGTCAGCACCGGCACGGCAACCTGCACCGATGGTGGGAATGGCAGCACCCATGGCTTCATTGACACGCAAGAAGCTGTCGGTGGCTGGCCTGAATTAAAGTCCCTACCAGCGCCCACGGACACCGATGACGATGGGATGCCCGATGCCTGGGAGACTGCTAATGGGTTGGATCCCAAAGATTCCAAAGACGGCAATGCAGACGCGAACAACGACGGCTACACCCATATCGAAGATTACCTGAATAGTTTGGCACTGCCCTACTATGATACAAAGCCTATCATCAGTACTGTCAGCCCGGAAGCGAATGAAATCTTTATCGCGTCTTCTGCCGTGACTATTGATGTCGACGCGTACGCCAATGACTACAATGGCGGCTCGATCGCAAGAATGGAATTGTATGTGGATGAGCAACTCGTCAAAGCAGAGGATGACGCCAACCGCCTCACGGCGACGCTCGAGGGCATCTCTCATGGGATGCACCGCATGGTGGTGAAAGCCACAGATGACACTGGCAATGTATTTACGGAGACGACCACCGTGTATGTCGGCACCCAAAGAGTGAGGGTCGACATCGCAGAGGATGCGCATAATGGACGAGTCACCTTGGAGCCAGAAGG
>CALGTL010000166.1 GCA_937901475.1 uncultured Dehalococcoidia bacterium | reverse complement strand
CGCGGGTCTGGCTTCACGCCTGGCACGGAACTAGTCATTCTCATTAAAGATAGCAATGGCGTTCTGACCGACATCTCCATTCCTGCTTCCAAGCAGAAGGATGGCGGCGGATCAGTCGTTGGGTTGGCCGCAAACGACGATGGTGCTTGGGCGACAATGTGGACCATTGGCCGATTCACCCGTAAGGGAGTTGGTGGAGAAGGTCAGTTCTCGATTTTGATCTTGGACACTGACTTCAACCAGCTCGCAACCACACCTTTGGCGCTTTGCAACAACGAAGACCGCCCAGCTGTCGTGGCTGGAGTAGCCGCCGTTGAAGCAGTAGCCGCAGTAGCCGCCGTTGAAGCGGTAGCCGCAGCAGCAGCAGTACCTGCCGTTGTAGCTGCTCTCGGAGTGGCCGCCGCAGATGCAATTCCAGCAGTTGAGGCTGTTGAAGCAGTAGCCGCCGTTGCAGCAGTTGAGGCTGTTGCAGCAGTTGAGGAAGTCCCTGGCGTCGTTCCTAACTACTGCTCTGCTTAGAGTGACCGTAGCGCCTGACAAACTGTTAGGTGTAGATAGATAGCTAAAAAAGCCACCCGGCCATCGGCCGGGTGGCTTGCTGTTTTTTGATAATTAACAAAGGCGAGCTCATATGAATCCTTACAAAGGTATTGACCTTCTCAACCTCGACTCTCAATTCACCGATGACGAACGCCAAGTGCGCGCGACGATTCGCGAGTGGGTAGATCGCGCCGCCATGCCTGAAGTGGAGTCATCGTTCAATGCCGGAAGCTTTCCGGTCAACTTGGTGGAATCTCTGGCTGATTTGGGCATCTTTGGTGCTCACCTAGATGGCTACGGCTGCGCTGGCCTAGGTCCAATCGCCTACGGGCTGATGATGGAAGAGCTGGAGCGAGCCGATTCAGGATTGAGGTCGTTCGCCTCTGTGCAGTCCTCGCTAGCGATGACTGCCATCCACGAATTCGGCAGCGAGAAGCAGCGCCAGCTCTACTTGCCAGATATGGCTGCTGGCAAACTGCTCGGTGCATTTGGATTGACAGAAGCGGACCATGGCAGTGACGCAGGAAGCATGGAAACCAATGCTGTTCGCATTGATGGCGGATATTGCATCAATGGTGCCAAATATTGGATAACCAACGCGACCGTGGCTGGAATCGTGATTCTCTGGGCCAAATTGGATAATGCCATACGCGCATTTGTTGTCGATACGTCGTTGCCTGGCGTTAGCCGCGAGGAAATCCATAACAAACTTTCGATGCGAATGAGCGTCACTGGTGGGCTGACTTTCCAGAATGTTGTGGTTACTGAAGATGCTCTTCTGGAAGGAACGAAAAGCCTGGGATCAGCGCTTCAGTGTCTCAATTCTGCTCGCTACAGCATCGTTTGGGGAGTGAATGGTGCAGCGGCCGATTGCCTGCATACGACTATCGAATACACGAAAAACCGCGAGCAGTTCGGTAAGTCGCTCGCAAGCTTTCAATTGGTTCAACAAAAGCTTGCCGATATGGCTGCTGATCTTTCCCGCTCGCAATTATTGGCTCTCCAATTGGGTCGATTGAAGGAGCAGGGCACCCTTCATTGGTCGCACGTGAGTATGGCTAAATTCAGTAATACACAGACTGCCCTGGACATCGCGCGGACGTGTCGCGATCTTTTGGGTGCGGCAGGTATAACCATGGACTTCTCGCCTATGCGCCATTCAATGAACCTTGAAACTGTCAACACGTATGAAGGGACTCGCCACATGCATCAGTTGATTTTGGGGCGCCACCTTACTGGGCATAATGCGATTGGATAACGCGTCACCTTGACTGACTTGAGTGTTGGGATCGGAATAATGAGGAATTAGCCTGAGCTTGCGAGCTTGAGAGGGGACAATCCGTCTCTTCTGTTTACGGCAGCAGCTCTCCCCCGCGATAATGCCGCAGCAACAATCTAAGAAGGTGTTCTTTTGAAATCTATACGTCTCCACGAATTTGGTGGTTCTGAAGTCCTCAAGCTTGAAGACGTCGATGACCCGAAACCAGGTACCGGCCAGGCCTTGGTTCGAGTGAATGCTGCCGGCGTTAATCCAACAGACATTACGACTCGTAAGGGCGGTGGGCCCACACCCGCCAAGCTACCCACGAGCATTGGTCGTGATTCATCAGGTGTCGTCGAAGCGATAGGCAGCGGCGTGAAGACGGTCAAATCTGGCGATAAAGTGATCGTCCGAGGGGGCTTGTCCAACTACTCAGAGCTGGTTGCGATCTCGGAAGACGACCTCTATCCGGTGCCCGATGGGGTTGGCCCTGTTGAGGCAGCGTCGATTGGTGTGACTTACAGCACAGCCTGGGACTGCGTCGTCAACAAGGCTCAGGCTGGACCTGGTCAATGGGTGCTCGTCCAAGGAGCGTCGGGTGGGGTCGGTATCGCTGCGGTGCAGATTGCGAAAGCTTTCGGTGCGAAAGTGATCGGCACTGCGAGTACTGACGAGAAGCGAGCATGGGTAATCAGCCAAGGCGCCGACTTCATGGTGGATTACATGCAGGCCGACTGGCCTGAACAGGTCAAAGCACTCACGGGCGGCAAGGGCGTAGATGCAGTGGTTGACGGTGTTGGCGGCGATGCGTTCTTGCGAGCGTTCGAATGCGTTGCACCTGGTGCCAATATCTGCGTATTTGGTGCCTCAGGTGGTCGTGAAGTCAACATGAACCTCACGAGCCTCTTTCGGAACCGCGTTCACGTGCACGGCTGCGGAGGGGCAGGTTGTACTCGTGAGGATTTCGAGAAAATGCTTGGTCTCTTCTCATCAGGAAAGCTGAAGGCCACTGTGGAAACTATCCTTCCGCTTGCTGAGGCAGCGCAGGCACACCAGATGATTGAAGATCGTAAGGCCATCGGCAAGATTGTTCTTAAGGTAGGTTAGAGGCCCGGTGACTAAAGAACACCATAAGCATGAGCACGGCAGGCATGATGAGAATGGTGATGGCCGCGGCCGTCACCACGGCTTTAGCGCCGATAGTTTGCGTAACAACGACTTGCTTTATGCCGAAGTGTACGGGCAGGCTATCGACTGGCTCGCCATCCCTCCCGGCGCTAGCGTGATGGAAGCGGGTTGCGGTGCTGGTGGGTTCACACAATTGTTAATCGACGCCATTGCTCCTAGTGGCGGCAGGGTCACGGCTTTCGATGAAAGTGCCGAGATGGTTGATGCTACTCGTGAGCTTATCGAACTTGGCGCGCACGCCCAGTCGGTAAGCTACCAGCGAGGAGACATCGGTGCATTGCCCTTTGAAAATGGTGTATTCGATCTCGTTTGGTCGAGCCGAACAATTCATCACCTGCCGGACCAACTCGCGGCAGTGAAGGGACTGGCAGGCACGTTGCGTGCTGGGGGCAAACTCGCATTGCGCGAGGGCAGCATCCGTACTCGCTTCCTGCCCGATGACATAGGACTAGGTGCACCAGGTCTTGAGGACAGACTGGATGTCGCCTTCCAGCGCTGGTTCACGTCCGAAGTAAGAGCTAATGGCGTCCGCTATCCCTACGGATGGACTCACATGCTCATGGAAGCAGGTCTGATAGACATTACTGCTCGCACCTTCATGCTGGAAGCGTTGCCTCCCTTTAGCGACGTAGAGATCGCCTACATGGGGCGCCACCTGCGCCGCTGGATTGAGAATGACGATCGCAAGTCGATGCTGGCTGCTGGCGATGCAGACATCCTTGCTGAGCTGACGACTCCTGCTAGCGAACACTACGTATTCAAACGGTCCGATCTGTATCTCCACGAAATGGTTACTATCTACGTGGGTACTGCAGCTTAGTCTTTAAGTTAGCCCGCTTTTATTCCTCGATAGGAGAAATGCTGCCATGCCGGGATCTGTGCTTGAGCTGACAGTTGACGGCTCCTCTATGCCAACTTATCTAGCTGTGCCTGAAGGTGACGGCCCCTTCCCTGGTATCGTCGTCGCACAACACCGGTTGGGCGTTGATGTTTTCATACGCACCATCTGCGACTGGCTCGCTCAAGCAGGCTACGTCGCGGCGGCTCCGGACATATACCATCGAGGGTGGTCACGAGAGCAATTCGACAAGACCACAGCCATGCCCCGTGGCGACAATCAAGCAGAGGCGGTATTGGCGTCGCTGTCCGCTGCTCTGATCGACTCAGAAATTGTGCGTGACATGAATGCCGCATTCATTCATCTCAAAGAGCAACCCGTTGTGGACAGAAAATCGCTTGGCGTCCTCGGGTTTTGTATGGGGGGGCGCATTGCGTACCTGATGGCCACCCGCAATGCTTCACTCAAAGGAACGGGTTGTTTCTATCCCGGTAATATCTTCGAATCCCGCGGCGGTGGACCATCGGTTTTCGCGGCATCGGATCGAATTGAAAGTCCTATTATTGGCTTCACCGGCAAGGACGACACAAACCCATCGCCGGACGATATGGAACGCGTTGGGAAAGAATTGACGCGGCTCAAAGTCGAGCATGACTTTCACCTATACGACGGACTCGGCCACGCCTTCATGGATCCGACCAACCCACAATCCTATATCCAAAACGTGACCAACGACGCATGGACCAAATTAATAGCTTTTTACGACGCTAAACTGAAAGCCTAAAGCGAGGACCTGATGCAGACCGGCTACCTTCGTTTGGAAGTCAATGATCACTACATGCCCGCATATCTCGCTGCTCCCGATGGCGATGGGCCTTTCCCCGGCATTGTCGTGGCCATGCACATCTTTGGCTTAGATCAGTTCGTGCGCGGTAAGTGTGAAGAATTGGCTGAAGCGGGCTTTGTGGCCCTTGCTCCCTATCTCTTCCATCGTACCAATGTAACGCACCAAGACCTTGGCAATTTCGACTACGCGGACGCCGCGCGCTGGGAGAAAGTGCCGAGTCTGAAAGCAACCCTCGATGACAATCAGATTATTGAAGACATGCTCGAAGGGGTAAAGTGCTTGCGAGCCCTCGATATCGTTGGCCCTAAGCTTGGTGTTACGGGGTTCTGCATCGGTGGCCGGATTGCCTACCTTATGGCAACACGCACCGATGAGTTTGAGGCTTGCGTTGATTTTTACGGCGGCGAGATTGACCAAGCTTGGGGAGACGCACCTACTCCGTTGTCTAAGACGGCTGACCTCAATTGCACGGTGGCAGGCTACTTTGGTAACGACGACTACAACCCCACACCAGCTGATGTGGATGCCCTCGAAGCGGAACTAAATAAGCACGGAAAGCCGTACGAGTTCACGCGCTATGAGGATGCAAATCACGCATTCAATGACCCGTTCAATCCTGACCGATGGCGTGATTACGCAGGAACGAACTCGCTTGCCAAGATGATTGAATTCTTCAATCGAGAGCTTGCGCCTCACCGCTGAACAGCAGAAATATTTCGGCTAACGTGTATCCTGTAGCCAACAAAATCCAGCGAGGCAGAATGTTATGACTCAAAACGAAGATACGGTCGCTCGAGGCAGCGGCAAGGACGGCAAATTCATTTATGACCGATGGATGGAAGCGCAGGGCGTTCCGATTCATCGTGGATATTTCATCGAAGACCTGCGGACAGTTGATGTTGCACCGTGGTCGGCGCGTGAGTGCAACGCGGCCTTCATTCAGCTTGAAGGCATGGAGGGCGTGGCTGAGGCTCGCATTAGCGAGTTGCCTGGCGGTACGACCGTACCACCCATGAAGTTTGCCCTGGACGAAGTCGTGTATACGCTTGCGGGTAGTGGTATCTGCACGGTCTGGGCGGAAGGTGTCTCAAAACATAGTTTTGAGTTCGGGCCTCGTAGCTTGTTCCTTATTCCACGTGGCGCTACTCGACAGTTTTCGAATGCTAGAGGCGACCAGCCTTTGCGCATGCTGCACAACAGCTACCTCCCTGTCGCGATGAGCCTAGAGCCTGACCCGGATTTCTACTTCAATAACTCATTTCCACACCCTGAATTGCTTCAGCCAAAAGACGGCGAGCTTTATGCGGTCGCATCCCGCGCCGCGAACATGGGCCGCGGGGCGACTTGGTACGGGAATTTCTTCACTGACATGGGTGCATGGGAGGACCTAGTTCCGCACCGGCAGCGAGGGGGCGGCGGGCATGTTGTTGACGTGTCTTTCCCGAATTCGCAAATGGGTGGACACATGTCTGTCTTCCCTCCGGGAACATACAAGAAAGGCCATCGCCATGGCCCTGGTCGTGTCATCGTGATTCCCGCAGGCGAGGGTTATTCAATCATGTGGCCTGAAGGCGGCGAAAAAGTCATCGCCCCTTGGCATGAGGGCAGCATGTTTACACCTCCTGATCGGTGGTTCCATCAGCATTTCAACACCAGTGTGACACCTGCGCGCTACCTCGCGCTTGCGCCTCTTCCACAGTTCAATGGGCACAGCGAGAAAGTAGAAGACCGTGCTCGTGACCAGATTGAGTACCCGCGCGAAGAGGCATGGATCCGCGAGATGTTTACGGAAGAACTCGGTAAGAAGGGATTGGATATTCTCATGCCTGAAGAGGCTTACACCAACCCGAACTACGACTGGGGATACACGGCAGGTCAGGAGCAAGGAGCGGTCCTCGGCGCTGCCTCTGGCGACCGTTAGCCCATAAGGCATAGATAAGTCACAGAAGACCAATCAAAAGAACCCACCGCTGATGTGCGGCGGGTTCTTTTGATTGGAGGGAATGACATGTCAAAAGGATGATTATGTGCGCTATCTAGAAGTTGCCGGACGACAGGTGTCGGTGATAGGGCTAGGTGCTTGGCAATTCGGATCGAAGGGCTGGGGGTGGAACAGCGAATTCGGGCGGGCTGATGCCGAATCCATCGTGAAGCGAGCACTAGAGCTCGGCATTACGCTTTTTCGATACGGCAGAAATCTACGCTAGTGGTCAGTCAGAGCGCATTCTGGGAGCTTCCCTAGCAGAACGCCGTTCCGAAGCCTACGTTGCGACGAAGCTTTGGCCGTTCCATGCGCGACACGGGCAAGTGGTTCCTTCACTACAGCGCTCACTTGCACGTCTGGGTATGGAGCGCGCGGAACTCTATCAACTACATTGGCCAAACCCCGTCGTTCCCCTGTCTTCGACCATGGCAGGGATGCGCGATGCACAGGAAGCAGGGTTGGTTGATGAGATAGGTGTTAGTAATTTTGGCCTCGAGCGCTGGCGACAAGCTGACTCAGCGCTCCAAGCGCCGGTCATCTCTAACCAGGTTCCCTATAACCTTCTTCAGCGTACTGCTGAGCGAGACCTGATTCCTTTTGCCCAAGCTGAGGATAGGCTGATTCTCGCGTATAGCCCTCTGGCTCAAGGCCTGCTTTCAGGACGTTACACGCAGGAGAATCTTCCGGGGGGGCTCAGGCGAGCAAACAAATTATTCATCCCTGGCAACATCAGACGAGCACAGCCTGTGCTGGAGGCACTTCGCGAGATAGCCGCTGCTCATCGTGTGACTCCTGCTCAAATTGCGCTGGCCTGGACTGTAAGGCTAGGTCGCGTCGCTTCTATACCTGGGGCTAAGAGTGTTTGGCAGCTTGAGCAGAATGCGGAGGCTGCAGACATTAATCTTTCAATGGATGAGATTCAGGTACTCGATCTTGTATCGCGCACATTCGAGCCCTTAACGCGCATTCGCAGCATTGCTGAGTTTGGGTTACGGCTCATCTCGCGTTAGTTAGCGAGTTGTTCTAGAGTCGTTTGATCATGAGTACATGGTCGATTCCTGCTTCTTGAAAGCTAAAACCAGATACAGAGTAGCCGGCCTTAGCGTAGAGTTCTTGAACGTAGGTTTGCGCATGAAGAGTGACCTCGGTGAATCCGCGCGCGACGGCTTCGGCCTCAAGTGCGGCAACTACTTGCGACCCAATGCCCCGATGTCGGAATTCTGGTAACACGGCAACGCGGCCAATTCGTGCACTGTCATTGCTTGAGACCAGCCGCCCTGTTCCAACCACATTGCCGGCCAGCTCCGCCAGCACGTGCGTTGATGTAGCATCGTCCGCATCGTGCTCAAGGTCTCTAGGAACACCTTGCTCCTCTATGAATACACGTTGGCGAACAGCGAGTGCTTCCGCAAAGCCGGCCTCGCCGAAACCTATGCGTAGGTTGGCGGAATTACCTGGCGAATCGTTCATGACTGCAATCACGGCGGGATTATAATCCTATGTATTGAAGCCGTGGAGAACCCGATGAAATTGAGCACCGATCGAATCCTGACTACTCACGTTGGCAGCCTCCCTCGTGATGCTGAAGTCGCGGACATCCTGCTGGCGCGCGAGCGTGGACAGAAGTACAACAAGGCTGAACTTAACGTGGCACTGACTCGCGCGGTACGGGAGGTAGTTGCCAAGCAGGTAGAGGCGGGAATTGATATCGTTAGCGATGGAGAGATGGGGAAGCTGAGCTACTCCACGTATGTCACTGACCGACTCACAGGATTCGGCGGCACTACTGAACGCAAACCCAATCTGGATGTGGCACCGTACCCGGAATTTCGTGAGAAGATGGCCCGTATGACAGGGGCTCAACCGATCTCTCGCTCAGCCTGCATAGGGCCCATTGAGATTAGAGACCGGGAGTTGCTCCAGCATGACTTAGAGCACTTCGCCGCAGCACGTGAAGCGATCGCGCCGGTTGAGGCGTTCATGACCGCAGCGTCTCCCGGGGTCATTTCAGTCTTCCAGCCTAACCAGTATTACCCAACCCATGAGGCCTATGTTCAACGGCTCGCAGAGGTTATGAAGGAAGAATACGAGGAGATTGTGGCAGCGGGTTTTCTTCTGCAAATCGATTGCCCTGACCTAGCCATGGCTAGCCATACAGCATTCCAGGACCTTTCAGAGGATGAATTCCTAAAGCGGGCAGAGATGCAAGTGGAGGCACTGAACTACGCTCTCTCCAATGTGCCAGCGGGGTCTGTTCGGATGCACGTGTGTTGGGGCAATTATGAAGGCCCTCATGATCACGATATCTCGGTTGAGAAGATTATGCCTATCCTGCTGAAAGCTAAGCCGCAGGCTTACCAGTTCGAAGCATCTAATGCTCGACACGCTCATGAGTGGAAAGCATGGCGTGACGCGAAAATACCCGACGATAAGGTTTTGATCCCAGGAGTCTTGGACTCTACCTCTAATTTTGTGGAGCACCCGGAGCTAGTAGCCCAACGTATCGAGCAGTTCGCGACAATCGTTGGCCGCGAGCGTGTAATTGCAGGTAGCGATTGCGGTTTCGGGACGTTCGCAGGATTTGGCAAGATGGATCCCGATATTGTCTTCAAGAAACTTGAAGCCGCCGCTCAAGGAGCGGCAATTGCTAGCGAACGACTCTGGTCTTAAGGGGGAGTTAGGTTTCGAGATCTACAGTCGGGTGCGCACCGCGAAGAATCGAGCTGATGTGATTACCCAAACGACCATTTAGGCGCGGGCCCATGCGGGATACGACTCGCGCCGATGCGAACGAGCCGAGCTTCCCTGAAATCGAGATATCCATCTCGTTAGCGAGGCCGTACAGTACTCCAGCTGCGTAGATGTCACCGGCACCGGTAGTGTCAATAACTGGTACCGAATAGCCAGGTATGCGGATGATTTCGCCTTGGTCGTATACAAGTGAACCATCTTCACCGCATGTCATGAAGACTCGCGGCGAGTCCTGTCCAAGAATCTTGAGTGCCTCATTGCAATCTTGTACCCCTGCATAAACCATGGCTTCGAATTGATTGCAGAAAAGCAAGTCGACGTATTCCTTCGTGGCGCTCTTGAATTGCTCGATGAAAAACTCAGCCATACTGGGATCGGATAACGTGAGGGATACACTCACACCCGCATGCTTCGCTGCCTCCATCGCTGCGATTGCGGCCTTTGACCCTGAGGGGGAACCGAAGAGGTAGCCTTCCACGTAGATGAATTTGCTGGAGGCGATACGCTCGGTATCCACGTCGGGGGCGTCGATATAGGCTGCTGCGCCCAATGAAGTCTGCATGGTGCGTTCGCCGTCTGACGTGACTAGGATGAGGCACGTGCCAGTGGGAGTTCCGGAAATAGGTTCTACGTCGAACTCAACACCCGCTTGGCCCATGCTTTCCCGGTAGAGAGCACCAGACATGTCATCGCCGACCTTGCCTGAAAAGAAAGCACTCCCGCCATACTGAGCTAGCCCAACCATGGTGTTCGCGGCTGATCCACCGGCTGCCATATGCTGCTCATAGTCTGTGAGTCCATCGAGAAGTGTCATCTGATCCTCAGTCGACACGAGGGTCATAATCCCTTTCTGCAGACCATGAGAGCGCAGAAGGCTATCTTCCACCTGGACCTCGGTGTCAACGATTGCATTACCGATCCCGAAAACATCAAAGCGCTTTTGCACGTATCACCTATTGAGTCGATTGAAGTATGCGAATGGAGCTTGCTTCATGAACGTACACGGCAGTTCATACGGAGTCAACGAAGGTCGCTGTGATTTCGTTGACTCGCTCATAGGGGCCAGCTAGACTATTTAGGCCTCGTGTCAGGGTAGGTACCCAGACTGCGTGAGCAAGGAACTACACACTCAAACGTGTGAGCAAAGCAGGGTTTTAAATGTACGGCGAACGCCGGCCCGAGTTCGATCCCAATCAGGCACTACAGAACCTCAGCGAAAGCTGGAAGAGGCTCACTTCGAAATTGCCTGGTGGTGGCGGCACTTCAATTGGCATAATTCTGATTGCAATCGTGGCGTCAGCATTGTGGCTTGCAAGTGGCGTCTACCAAGTTGCGCCTAACGAACAAGCAGCAACGCAATTGTTCGGAAAGTTCCAGACGATTCAGGAACCAGGACTTAGGTGGTTCTGGCCTCCCCCAATCGGTAAGGTTCAAAAGGAAAGCGTGACGGAAACCAAGTCCATGGAACTTGGTTTCCGGAGTAATCCTGACATCGATGTCCCAGTTGAGGCACTGATGATTACGGGAGATTTGAACATCGTAGACGTGAAACTGGCTGTCCAGTACCGTATCTCCGATCTTCAGGCATTTTTGTTCCAAGTGGATGATCCCGGTGACCCTGACCGAGGTGCCCGTGAGGGAAAGCCTGACGGGCGGACTTTGAAAGACGCCGCGGAAGCAGCACTAAGGCAGGTTGTCGGCCAGCGCAGCATTGACGACGTTCTCATCCGTGAGAAGGAACGCGTGCAAAGCGACACGGCTGAATTATTGCAGGCGCTGATGGATGAATATGGAACCGGTATATTCATCCAAACCGTTCAGTTGCTGGAAGTAACTCCTCCTGGTGCGGTGCGATCAGCATTTGATGACGTGGTCGCAGCTCGCTCCGAGAAGGAGACACGAGTAAACCAAGCCGACGCTTATGAACAAGACCGCCTACCTAGAGCCTTGGGTGCGGCCCAGACAACGATACAAGCGGCCGAGGCATTCAAGACTGCGCGTGTTTCTCGTGCTCAAGGTGAGGCAGCTCAATTCACTGCAATCCTTAAGCAGTACAACCAATCTAAAAATGTGACCCGCCAGCGTCTCTTCCTTGAGGCGATGGAGGACATTCTTCCGAACGTTCAATTGATTCTCATCGACGAAGATGCAGGAAGCGGAATTCTTCCGTTCCTGCCGCTTACTGATGGCGTCCCAAGCGTCATCGGCGGCGGACAGTAGGAGCCATCATGATTTCAAAACTCCTACTAATTGTTCTTGCAATTGTTGCAGTGGTGCTCTGGCAGTCCGCCTACAAAGTGGACCAAACCGAACTCGTCCTCGTGACACAGTTCGGTGATATCCGCTCGGTGGAAACCAGCCCGGGGCTGAAGTTTAAGACGCCGTTTGTCCAACAGGTAAATAGACTGGACAAACGCATGTTGCGTGTCGATGTTCAGCCAGCAGGATTTCCTGATATAGAGAGCCAATTCCTGGAAATTGATGCCTATGCGAGGTACCGGATCAGACCTACGGAAGAAGGAATTCGAAACTTCCGTGAGTCACTCCTTACTGAGACTGGCGCTCGGGACAAAATTAGCCAGATAGTGATTGCTGCCCTGCGTGCTGAGGTTGGTAGCAGGCTGCGCGAAGAAATCATCGGTGGCCGCATTTCGGTCAACGAGGATGGAACTCGAACAGTGAGTGCAATTCTTGGAGCAGACGGTTCATCTATCCGTGAAGAGCTGACTCGAATCGTCACCGTATCAGTCCAAGCGCAGGCGGATACTCAGGGATTCGGCATCGACGTTGTCGACGTGCGTATTAAACGGGCTGATTTCCCTGCATCCATTGTTGAATCGGTTTATACCCGTATGCGCAGTGAGCGCCAAGTTCAGGCGGAGCGCCTCCGTGCGGAAGGTGAAGAGCAATTCTTGACCAAGACGGCGGATGTTGACCGACAAGTGGAGAATGTCTCTGCTACTGCTGATGAAACTGCGAGCAGCCTGCGTGGTGAGGGTGAAGCTGAGGCCATTCGAATCCTCGCTGAAGCGCTGGAGGCTGACGCAGACCTCTTTGCATTCAGGAGGAGCTTGCAGGCATACCAGACGATTCTCGGAGCCAACTCAACATTGGTGTTGTCTGCGAACAGCCCATTGTTCCAGTTCTTGCAAACTCCTAATGTTGCCAGTGGTGCTGGCCAGTAGATAGATAGATTTACTTTGGTGAAAACGAGCAGGCCGGTAACGGCCTGCTCGTTTGTTTTCGCCTGATATGATTGGTGAAATGGATCCTCGCCGCATACGCAATTTTTGCATCATAGCGCACATAGATCATGGCAAGTCGACCCTCGCGGACCGGATGCTGGAGATTACTGGTACTGTCACCCCAAGGGAAATGCAGGAACAGCTTCTCGATTCACTGGATATCGAACGCGAGCGCGGTATTACGATCAAGGCGCAGGCAGTTCGAATGCCGTTCATTTATAGCGATGGGAACGACTATGAACTGAACCTCATCGACACGCCCGGCCACGTCGACTTTACCTACGAAGTATCACGGAGCCTGGCAGCATGTGAAGGCGCGATTTTGATTGTTGACGCTACGCAGGGGATACAGGCGCAGACACTCGCGAACGTGTACTTGGCTATGGAACATGATCTGGAAATCATTCCCATCGTCAACAAAATTGACCTACCCTCCGCAGACGTTCCGCGAGTCATCGCTGAGATGACGGCCGCTTTCGGATTTGAAGCAGATGAAGTGTTAGCCGTCTCCGCCAAAGATGGGAGCGGTGTGATTGACTTGCTTAATGCCGTCGTGGACCGCGTTCCTGCCCCTAAAGATAACCATGATTTGCCATTGCGCGCGCTAATCTTCGATTCGAAATACGACACCTATAAAGGCGTTCTTGCATATGTGCGAGTAATCGACGGATCGGTGACATCGAATGACCGTATCCGGATGATGGCAACTGATACGCAGGCGGAGGTTCTCGAAGTTGGCGCTTTCAAGCCGACGATGATGAAAGTACCCGGCCTAGATGCAGGTGAGGTCGGCTACATCGCGACGGGACTCAAGAGCGTTGGCGAGTGCCGGGTTGGTGACACTATTACCTTGGCACGCAATGGTGCGACCGACTCTCTTCCGGGCTACGGAGAACAGAAACCGATGGTCTTCGCTGGCCTGTATCCCACGGAAGGAGTCGATTTCCACGAGCTTCGCGAGGCGCTTGAGCGCTTGCAGATGAATGACGCTTCATTGGTTTACCAGCCTGAAAACAGCGCTGCTCTTGGCCCTGGCTTCAGGTGTGGATTTCTGGGGCTATTGCACATGGAAATTGTCCAGGAGCGCCTTGAGCGAGAGTACGACATGGACCTGGTCGTGACTGCGCCCAGCGTCGTTTACCGAGTGGTTATGGCTGATGCTTCAGTGATTGAGGTCTCACGTCCCACTGATCTGCCGAATCCCAGCTTGCTCGATCAAATTGAAGAGCCGTGGCTGGATGTGAGTGTCCTCACTCCGTCAAGGTTCGTTGGGCCGATGATGGAATTAATCAACGCGAGACGCGGAGTCTTCAAGCGAACGGAGTACCTAGACTCATCTGGTGCGAGAGCAGCTGGAACTGAGTCGATGCCGTCGTCTGACCCACGAGTGGTCATCGAGGCGCAATTGCCCATGGCGGAGGTACTCGTCGACTTCTACGATCAGATTAAGACACGTAGTAAGGGGTACGCATCGTTGGACTATACGTTCACCGGATTCTACCCTGCAGCGTTGGTCAGGCTCGACATACTGGTCGCAGGGCAATTGGTAGATGCACTATCTCTAATTACGCACAAGGACCGTGCTTACTACCAGGGCAAAGCCTTAGTAGCTGCGCTTCGGAAACTCATACCACGGCAGATGTTTGAAGTGCCAATCCAAGCTGCTGTTGGCAGCAATATTATCGCACGCGAGACGGTTCATGCGATGCGCAAAAATGTCCTGGCCAAGTGCTACGGGGGCGATATTTCCAGGAAGCGAAAGCTTCTAGAAAAGCAGGCTGAGGGCAAGAAGCGCATGAAGCGCATCGGGCGCGTCGAGGTCCCGCAGGAAGCATTCCTCGCCATTTTGAAAATGGAACGCTAGGGCTGGGCCCACACGTTCCTCGCGTCGCGGAAAGAAAGCTCGACGTTCCCCCAGGTTCCTGTATAAAACCGCAAGTTAACCGGGAGGTTCCAGATGCAGCTAGGTTTCTTCAATATGCCCCTTCACCCGCCAGGATCGAACTTGGCGATAACTCTCCAGGATGATCTGCAGCAGCTTGTGGAGCTCGACCGATTGGGCTATAGCGAGGCTTGGATTGGCGAGCATTTTACCACCGAGTGGGAGAATATCCCCGCGCCCGATCTGCTGATTGCACAGGCCTTGGGTGTGACCGATCAGATTAAACTAGGCACCGGCGTGACGAATATCCCGAACCATAACCCGTTCTACCTGGCGCACCGTATCGCGCAGCTTGATCAGATGGCGAAGGGACGCTTGCTGTGGGGTGTTGGTTCGGGCGGATTCATCGGCGACTTCCGGGTGTCCGGCATCGACCCATCATCAGGCGAGCAGCGTGAGATGACTCGCAACGCGCTAGATCTGATCCTGAAGTTGTGGTCTGACCCAGAACCTGGCGCATATCTTGAGCCTCGCTGGTACTTCAACGTCCCTGAACCGGACGATGAAATAGGGCTGAGAGTGCATATAAAGCCTTACCAATTGCCGCACCCGCCGATAGCGCTTGCGGGTATCTCTGTGAACTCAGACACATTGGAACTCGCTGGCGAGAAGGGCTGGATACCGATGAGTATCAACTTCACGCCGACTCGAATCCTCAACAGTCACTGGGATTCAGTCGCCTCTGGCTCTGCTAAGACCGGAGTCGCCGCTGATCGAAGTCGGTGGCGCATCGCTAGGGAAATATTCGTTGCGGATTCCACGAAAGAAGCCAAGAAGATGGCCCTGGAGGGAGTGCTGGCCCGCGACTTCGAGCAATACCTCAAGCCTCTGATTCGGAAGGGCCGTGGCCTGAGCATCGTGAAGCAAGATCCCGATATGCCGGATTCAGACGTGACCACTGAGTACATGATGGATAACATTTGGATTGTTGGTAGTCGCGAAGAGGTTCTCGAGAAAATAGAGGCGCTTAACGACACGGTTGGAGGCTTCGGCGTGTTGTTAGCGATGGGGCACGAGTGGATTCCGCACGAGGCGTGGCTTGATTCGATGGGCCTGCTGGCCAACGAAATTATGCCGAAAATGGGCTGAGCTGCCTATGAGAGCCCAGTAATGCCGAGGAAATACTCACCGAGATTGCGTTCG
>CALGTL010000165.1 GCA_937901475.1 uncultured Dehalococcoidia bacterium | reverse complement strand
ATAGATATGGTTATCCCAAAGTACCATGCAATCTGGCCGGTGAATATTGCTCCACATCGTCAGGAATTTACCATTAGCATCGAAAATCTGCACCCGGTGTGCCTCGCGGTCCACCACGTAGACTCGGTCATCGGAGTCGATAGCGATATTGTGCGGTCGCATGAACTGCCCTTCGTCGATTCCAGAGCTACCCCACGAAAACTTGTACTGGCCTTCGCCCGTGAAGCAATGGATACGTGCGTTCCCGTAACCATCGGAGACGTAGATATCTCCGTTCGACGGCATAATCGCCGCCGAGGTAGGTCGATTGAAAGGCTCCCCGCCCCACTTGGTCTTCGGCTTCTCCCGTTCCCCAATCTCCATAAGTTTCTCACCAGCGGGACTGAACTTCTGAATCGTGTGCAGGGCATCGTCCGCTATCAACAACGTGTCATCGTGAGCGATGTACAACCCATGCGTGCGATTCGTAAAGTTACCCTCACCGAACGACCGCAGGAAATTTCCTTGCTTGTCGAACACCATCACCGGATGCTCACCACGAGTCAACACGAACACATTGTCATGGCTATCCACCGCCACACCAGGGCACTCTAAAAACGTCGTCCCGCTTGGCAACTTTGCCCACGAGTCTGTGTAGCTAAACTTAAAAACACCCGTGCCGTATGTCTCTGTCATGGTCAGCCCCCTATCGCGCTAAGGTGATAAGCGGAAGCATACCTCCCCACACACACATGACGCACGCTAGCTATCAAACAGCACTAGCCCACCACGCGCGCCAGCGTTGCCCATTCAATGACCGTTAGTGACTCAGCCCGACGCTTCGGATCCACCCCTGCCTCCAGAAGAAGAGCGTCCGCCGCATCACCCATTATCCCCAATCCGTTTGCCAGCGAGTTTCGCAATTGCTTACGTGGTGAAGAAAATCCCGCACGCGCTACTTTGAAGAAGCCTCGCACATCTGTGACTCCACCCGCAGGCTCATCGAAAACCTCGATAGCAACCACGGCGGACATCACTTTAGGAGGAGGGTGAAACGCGCCCGCTGGCACTCGCCGTGCCACTCGAGGTATACCGAACAACTGCACTCCTAGCGACGCCAATGACATATCACCAGGGGTCGCGCACAATCCGCGAGCAACCTCAAGCTGCACCAGAATCGCTGCATGCGTCGGCCGACAATCGCTCTCTAAGAATGATCGCAATATCGGCATCGCAGCGTAATACGGCAGGTTACCTAGCATCTTGTAAGGCCCGCAACCGCCAATCAGTTCAGCCGGGCTTACTCCGCGCGCGTCCTGGTGCAGTACCTCCACATTCGGCGGCATCGTTTTGCGCAGGCTCACCGCCAGCGAATCGTCGAGTTCCAGCGCCACCACTCGCTTGGCCCGCTCGGCCAAAACCTGCGTGAGTGACCCTCGCCCTGGGCCCACCTCAATCACTACATCGTGCGGCCCAACGTTCGCCGCATCAGCGATTGACCGTAGTATGTTCCGGTCATTTAGAAAGTGCTGGCCCAGGCTCTTTTTAGGTGCTGCATTTGCCATACCCAGACGTTACCGCCCATGGGCCTCTACAGCAAGGAGCAAGTACCCAAAAGCCCCGGACGATTGTCGTCCGGGGCTTTTCTATAGAAGAGAGCCGTGCACCCCCTGTCGAACCGGTGACCCAACACTTAACCCATTGGACCTGAACTCAAGCCAGGCTGGTCTGCGGCACCCGAAGCACTCCGCTTACCGCTGCTTCCTTCCGGATCTGACGGGGTTCACAGGGCTCCGCCGCGCAGGGCCCAGCTATCAATGCCCCTGTCCGAGCAAGAGGTGTTGGGACCGACCCTAGAGGAGGAATTCAACCCCGCTGTAGCGGGTTGCGGGTACAGGGCACCGCTAGCTCCCCATCTAGCACGGCCAGCAACATCGTATCACGCTCATAACAAAGCATTGCCACTCGGGTAATTATTGATCAGCTTTCCTCTGTCGCAAGTTGCACTTCCGTATTGCGCACGACGAACGGGTGCATCAACGCAAAAATCCCGGACATAGCAGCTGCCGTAGCAGCGAACACCAATGCATAGCGCAGGTCTTTCGTACCAGCTATACCACCCAGCAGACCACCCAGTGCTCCTAGTCCATCCATCGCTCCATAGATCAAACCCAGCGCGGTCGACTCACGTTTACCCACCATCTCGACAGCGCTCGCCAAATATACAGGCCGCATGCCTGTCAGCACTGTACCTGCCACGACCACTCCAAGTAACAATGGCAGCACGTTCGTCGAGAAGGCGGTCAGCAGGATTCCGGCTGCGCCCAAAAACGCCGACCACACGACTACTTGCTTACGACCCCAACGGTCGGAAAGTTGGCCCATAATGGGCGCGGCGATGGCCCCACCGAGGAGCATCACCGCAAAAGCACCCCCTGCCCATGCCAGCGAATAGCCATGGAAGCGCTGAAAGTAAACCGGCGACATAGCCATCAGCCCAACGAACGACATGCTGTACGTAACGCCCAGGCCAAACATCGCTAAACCCTCACGGGTACGCCACACCTTCAACACATCGCTGAGGTCAGCCCTGGTGATCTTCGTCTCTGCTGGAGAGAGGATGTACCGGTGGGAATACAGGAGGAATATGCCCATGAACACAGCAGGAATCAGGGCAATCCGGAATACCACTCGCCAGTCAAAGTAGCCGAGCAGGATACCAACCGCCAGAGGCGCAATAACCTCTGCCATAATGCCGCCAGTCAAGTGCACACCTAGGGCCAACGCGCGTCGCTTCGGCATATGCTGAACCATGGCCCCCGTCGCCATCGGGTGCCATGCCGCGTCCCCTGAGGCTGCGATCGCCAGCAGAAGCGCTAGCGTCCAATAACCAGGAGCCATCGACGCCAACAGGTATCCAACTACGACCCACCAGACGGTGATAGTCATCAACGCCCCTCGCCTTCCGAATCTGTCAGCGAGGATTCCAGCAGGGATGTACCCGAGGCCAGCGCCCAGATTGTGCGCCGTTATCAGAAGTCCGATTTCGGCTGGTGACAAATTCCATGCGATACCAATAGCCGGCGCAATCAGCCACAGCGCTCCAGAAGGCGTGTCCACAGAAAAGTGGCCCAGCGGCAGCGCGATCAAGTAAAAATAATGACGTGCTCTTTCAGACATGAGTATCGTAGGATAACCGGTGCCCACCGCTGGTAAACTGCATAAACCATGCCAGTCAACGCCCAAATTAAAACTGCAATCATCACAGCCGCCGGATTCGGCACCCGATTCCTTCCGATATCAAAAGCTGTTCCAAAAGAAATGCTCGCTCTCGTTGACAAACCTGTGATTCAGTACGCCGTTGAGCAGGCTGTCGAAGCTGGTATTGAGCGGATTATTCTGATCACATCCGAGGGAAAAGAGGCTATGGAGTCTTACTTCCACGTCCTCCCTAAGCTTGAAGAGGCCCTTCAAATCCGGCACAACCCCAAGCTTGAAGAAGTCCAACGCGTGTCCCGCATGGCGACAATCATTCCGGTCATCCAGGAACACCCGCTTGGCCTAGGGCACGCAGTCCTCTGCGCGAAAGAAGCCGTTGGCGACGAGCCATTTATCGTTTACCTGCCTGACGAGATACTGCTAGGGGAGCCCTCGG
>CALGTL010000164.1 GCA_937901475.1 uncultured Dehalococcoidia bacterium | reverse complement strand
GGCGCTGGCCACGGGTAATGAAGGAAGTACCCGAAGAAAGTCAGCAGGATCAGCCACGCCGCCATTCCGAAAGTTGTAGAGAGGGCGAGACTGTCCTTGGATTCGCGCCACAGGTATAGGAACACGAATAGCGGTAGCCCCTCCCGGAAACCGATTAACCACAGAAGGACAAATGACCCCGCCATCCACAGAAGGATGTTGATGACACGATTCTTGGTCGTCGCGGAGTCAATCGTAACCTGGACGGAGCTCTCCGGCCCATCGCTGATTGACGCCGCCGTCTCCTCGGGCACGCGCCTGTACAAAGCGAACGACAGGCGACCTACTTGGTACAGCGAAAGCAACAACATCGGCGCGGCAATAGCCATCGGGAAGGCTCGGCTCCGTTCATCGTAGGTACGGCCTTCGAAGAAAATCAGCGCGAAGAATGCCAGTACGAGTAGGCTAAAGCCCAGATTAGCGGCCTTATGCATGACCACCTCGGCCTCCGGTTCTCTTGTCCATCTCGGCCAAGCCAGCCTTGGCACGCGCTATGCGCTTGTTCTGCACCAGCGCATAGACCAATGAAGCGGCTGCTATCAGCAGTATCACCACCACTGTGGGGTCGGTGAAGAAATCGTAGTGGTAGCGCTGGTACGCAATGCCAAGGTTCTTGTCGGCGAGTGAGCCAAGGACAAGCCCAAGAATCAGGGGAGGCCGAGGCCAGTCGAGCGCGACCATGGCATACCCCATCGCGCCTGCTACCGCCAGGAGCACCAGATCTCCGAAGTTCGATTGATTCGAGAAGGCGCCCAGCCAGACCATTGCGAGGATGATTGGTACTAAAATCAGTCCTTTGACCTTAGTTAGCCTAACCAATTGAGGCAACAAGAGCGCCAGGAATCCAATTGAGATGAAATTGGCAATGACCAGAATCCAAACCATTGAGAAAGTGACATCAAGATGGGTCGTGAGCATTCGAGGGCCTGGCACGAGACCTACAATTTGGAATGCGCCAAGCAGGATGGCCATCGCGAGGGACCCGGGTACACCGAACGCGACCGTGGGAATCAATGCCCCTCCTTCTTTCGCGTTCGCCGAGGCCCCTGGGGCCAGCACACCTTCCACACGGCCTGTTCCAAACTCCTCTTTTCGTGGGGACGACTGGACAGCGTGAGCGTAAGACATCCACTGCGCTGCAGCGCTCCCCAAGCCAGGAATTAGCCCAATGAAAGCACTAAGGCTCGCCGACCGAACGACCAGCCAGCGGTGCGTGAATGCGTCCTTGACACCCTGCATGACGCCTCCGACTTTCCCCAAATCTGCTTGGGCAATACTCGTGCGTCGGACCGCCAAATCAATGATTTCGGGTATCGCAAACAGACCGAGTGCCACCGGAACAAGCTGGACGCCTTCGAGCAGGTACGGTGCTCCGAACGTGAATCGGTAAATTCCGGTCTGTGGGCTCGAGCCAACAGTCGCCAGGGCGAATCCCATTCCACCCATTAGGATGCTCCGCGTCAATGATCCACCGCTCAGCGACGCGATGAATGTTACCCCGAGAATTGTCAGGGCAAAGAGTTCCGGTGCTCCGAAGGAGAGCACCAAAGGACGCACGATAGGCAGTGCAATTGCCAGAGTGATAGCTCCCAGCACCGCACCGACGGCGGAGCTGGCGAGCGATGCTCCCATCGCCCGCCCAGCTTGACCCTTTTTAGCCATCGGATGCCCGTCTAAAATTGTCGCGGCAGTCGTGCCTTCGCCAGGAACACCAAACAGGATTGACGTAAGCTCACCAGCGTTCGACGAGACCACAAACATCCCTAGTAGGAAAGAAAATGCCTGTATCGGTGTCATGTCGAACGTGAAAGGCAGCATGAGGACCATCGCAGTAATCCCGCCCAACCCAGGCAAGAGTCCCACCACGAGACCTATGAGAATCCCGATGACCATCAATCCCAATGTGAATGGGTCTAACAGGCCCATCAAGCCATCAGCTGCGGCTTCAAACACGACTCACCCCTCCCGTTCGATTGCGGTTTAGCAACGCTCCTACTTCGCTGCCAGCAGCCTGATGATGTTGTCCCGTACTTCCTGCGAGACCTTGATCTCGTTCACTAGAATATTTTCAACGGTTGCACCGTTCTGCCCATGAAGCGGCCGGTTTGCTCGCTCCATTGCGGCGATGAACAGGGGATCGTTGTACATCGATTCAAAGGCCTCTCGGTATGCGGCAAGCATCGAGTCATCAGCTCCCGGTGGGAGGGCAAATGTTCTATAAGTCTGAAGAGGCGCAATCGTCGCAAGGAGAGTTTGCCATCCCTTGTCGCTGAATTGGTCTTTGAAATCATCAATAGTCGGAACGTCTGGCATCGCCTTGTCGGCGCCACCAATCGTGAATTGGATGACAGGCGTCACCAGGGCAGGCGTAGTCTCGAACCAGCTCGGATTGGATGCAGGCACCGTACTCCAAGTAGTACAACGCCCGTCCACCTCGCCCGACTCAATCGCGATATGCGTGTCCGCAGTCCCTTGGTAACCCAGTACCTGCGTTATATTCGCTCCCAATTCTTCTTTCAGGAGACCACTGAGTACAACATCCGAGCTCCCGCCGCTACCCCCTGTAAATATAGGTGAGGGGCTATCGATCATGTCTTGGAGTGTCTTTATTCCTCTGTCCGTGCGGTAATAGCAGGCCTTTGTAGCTTTCTGCAGTGCACCCATGTACAGGAATTTCTGAAAGTCGAAAGCGACACCCGGAGCACCAACCAATTGCGTCACTACAATATCAGTGGGGAATTCAGCTATCGTAAGCCCATCTGGCTTGGCCGTGTACGCGTAATTTGTGCCAATCACTCCTCCCGCGCCTGGTCGGTTCTGCACGATTATTCGTGGCTTACCCGGCAGATGCCGAGGTAGATGCGCTGCGACCACTCGTCCGACCGCGTCATAGCCCCCGCCCGGTGAGTACATAACAAGCAACGTAATCGTCTTGCCTGCGAAATCAACTGATGCTGGTGGCGTCGCTGTGGGCGCAGCTACTGCCGCCTCCTCAGTTAGCGCTGTGGCCGTAGGGGTCGAAACCGGCCCCGTCGTTGGGGTCGCGGCGGCAGCCGGAACGGCGGTAGCATCGCTGCCGCAAGCGGTCGCCAGCAACCCCAGCGCCAATGTTCCTAAAATTACGAACATCCGGTATTTCATCTTAGGTTTCTCCTCGAATTACAGCGTTCCAAAAGCAATCCGCACTCGCAATATGACGTGAGTGGGTTGAATAGAGGTGTTTTTAGACTATTGAGAGACCTCCGTCAACTGCCGCCAGTCATTGGCCTTACAGTTCCCAAGCCAAGCAGCGATAACCATAGCCAAGGCTGCCTTTCGTGAGCGATGCAAACCAGATGATTTTCAGTAAATCTCCCCTGTGCTATAGTTCGGCTTCGTAGGCAAAAACGCGTAGCGCGAGGAGAAATCGATGGTGGCACAAGACCTCGAGCGAATTATCGACGGTGACGGCCATGTCATGGAGGATATTCAGGCAATCATTGACCGATTGCCTGAAGCCTACCGCAGCGATAGTGCAATTCGAGATCCGTTCCCGCCGATCGATCACCTACATTCTTCCAACAAGCACAAGGTTCCCGATGGTGCATTCGCTCCAGTTGGAGTCGAAGGCTGGAAGGATTTCTTGCAAGATCTGGCTATGGACTCAACCGTGCTGTACACGACACGGGGATTGGGATTCGGCAAGATTGTTAGCAAGGACTGGGCAATCGTCTTGGCTAGGGCCTACAACGATTTCATGTACGACACATACATGAAGAACCAAGATGGTCGATTCCAAGTCATGGGATTAATTCCGCTGCAAGACACTCAAGCAGCAGTCGAAGAGTTGACTCGTATTTCGAAGGATTACGGCATGTGCGGTGCCATGCTTCCCTCAACTGGGGCTCAGGGCATGCAATCGCACCTCGGCAACGAGCGTTACTGGCCGATCTACGAAGCAGCGCAAGACCTAGGCATGGCCATAGGCATCCACGGTGGCGGGCATGACAACATGCTGATGGATGACATGAGCCCTTACGCGCCCGTCAACGCACTCGGACATCCCATAGGGCAGATGGTAAATTTCGCAGGCATCATTTTTAACGGAGTGTTCGACAAGTACCCAGGCGTCAAGATTGGATTCTTAGAGGCTGGTTGCGGATGGTTACTCACGTGCATGGAGCGATTCTCCGGATCCTGGGCTAGCCATATTCAATACGACCCGAACGGACGCTTCCTCCAATTGAAGCATGGTGAACGTGTGCACGATTACATAAATCGACACATCGACGAAGGCCGCATCTACGTGGGGGTGGAGGGCGATGAATTGACACTGCCTTCTGCTGTCCGGTTTACCGGAAACAAGCCTTACATTTTTTCATCCGACTTTCCTCACGAGGTCAATAACGAGAGTTGCAAAGCAGAGATAGCCGAACTTCGAGAAAACCAAGAGCTTAGCGACGCCGACAAGGCAGCAGTACTGCATGGAAACTCCCTGGCCTTCTACGGTCTTAAATAAAACAGACGCCTGAATGCCCCACCGTTGAGAGATCGCTACGCAGACTTGGCCTTCAGCGCCATGGACCCCTACGGGACCGAAAAGGGAAAAGAGATGCAGAAGAACCAGTTCTTTGACGTCATTATCATCGGCGGGGGATCAGCAGGTTGCGTAGCTGCGGCTCGTCTCTCCGAGGATCCTAAACGACGTGTGCTGTTGCTCGAGGCAGGTCCGGATCCGAGCCCGCTGCCGGCGATGATCGCTGATGGAGCTGGAAGTAACCGCCCCATCCTAGAGTCCGATTACGTGGTGATGTACCCGACCAAGCGGAAAATTGATGGTAGCGAGTACTACCCATTAAGCGGCCGTATCCTTGGGGGAGGGTCGTCCATCAATATGATGGGGGTGTCGCGGCCAACACAGTATGATTTGGATCGGTGGGAGTCCTTAGGTAATACAGGTTGGTCATACGAAGATTGTCTACCGGTGCTCAACCGCATCGAAACTGACGAGGATTTTGGTGGCTTGCCGTATCACGGGAGCACCGGGCCCATTACGGTGAAGCGGGGCCTGGCGCTGAATGGAAACCTTGCTCCACCTATGCAAGCGTTCGTGGATCAGGCAGTTGCGCTCGGTTACCCCATCACGCCAGACTCCAACGTCCCGACGCGGTTCGGTCTCTCGCCGTCGGCATCGAATGTTAAGGACGGTAAACGGCAGTCCACTGCGGTCGCGTACGTAGGACCTGCTCGTAATCGCAAAAACCTGGTCATCGTTGGGGATGCACACGTTCTGGCTTTGAAGACCGAAGGCAGGCGAGTTACGTCGGTTCAGTACGAATTGAATGGCGAGGCTCTCATGGCATCGGCCGACACTTTTGTGCTCAGCGCGGGGACGTACCATAGCCCGCAAGTGCTGATGCTGTCGGGGATTGGTCCCGTAGACGAGCTGCAACGCTTGGGCGTAAAGGTAATTCATCAGATGGAAGGAATTGGTCAGAATTACCAGGATCACGCTGCGGTCAATATGACGTTTGAAGGCACTGGCGAGTTCTCACCTGATTGGGTGGTGGCCGGTTTCCAACTCGTTTACAAGACTAACGATAATCTACCGGTGGGCAATTTCCACATCTACATGCGGGCGCCGATTGGGATCGAAGGGCTCAATCCCATGATGCCCGTGGCCATGAACCTCGTCGAGCAGAAATCTAGGGGACGCGTCTACTTAAACTCAACGGATCCATATGAACTACCGATCATTGACGATGGGATGCTCCAGCATCCCGATGATGTCGCAGACATGCTAAATGCGATGCATTTCGTACATGACTTCATGCAGAACGACCTGATGCGCCCGTACTACGGAGACCTGATTCTTCCCGAACAGGAAGACAACTGGGCGCAGTACGCGCAGTCCACATACGACAGCCATCACCATGGGTCCGGTACCTGCATGATGGGCAAGGCGTCGGATCCGATGGCCGTTGTCGACAGCGGGTTAAAAATGCACGGTATGGCAAATCTATATGTTGCCGATGCATCCATCATCCCAACCGTTCCGCATGCTGCTACCAACATGACCTGCATGATGATAGGTGAACGCCTTGCCGACTTTGTGAAAGATGCTAAGTGACAGGTGCGGTCAGAACTCAGCATTCAGTGCGCGTTCGGGCAATGCGCTGGTAGCTATCGAGGTGCCCTGCCGAGGTTCGCTGATGTGTTTTGAGAGGTGATTACCGAAGGTTTGGTGAACGTTGGTAGATTGCGGCGGACGTATAAAATAGAGGCTCGTGGGCTTCAAAACCGCTGCAGGGCTGGCACCTCAGTCCAGGGTAGACTCAACTCCCACGTATTCATGCCAGCTTATTAGACTGCTAAATGGTGAATTAATCATGCCGCGCGAGGCGTACAAGCACGCGATGTATTTCTTTGTTGACACGGTCAATAAAATTAAACCAGATCAATGGGATATGCCTGCACTAGGTGAATGGTCAGTCCGAGACCTAGTCGGTCACACCGTTCGCGCAATGCTCACTTTGCCTCAATTTGCCAAACGCAAAGCAGGCGAGCGGGCCCCGGTTGCTGACATACCAACGCCCGCTGCGTATTACCAGCAAGCATTCGTTGGTGACGGAACGAACGAAAGGATTGCAGAGAGAGGTCGACAAACTGCGGAAACGCTAGGTCCAGACCTACCTGCTGCTGTGGCGCAAGTATCGATGGAAGTCGCATCGCTGCTTGACACTCTGCCTGATGACTTCGTCTTTAAAACACTAGCAGGTAACATCATGCTGGTCGATTACCTACCCACACGCACGCTAGAGTTGGTAGTACATACGCTTGATCTGCTAGCCCCGACCGAGATAGCGGGCTCTCCTCCGCATGATGCGATGCTATCAGCGTTGCGCCTGCTCGCAGATTTAGCGGCGGATACCCCGTACGCGGGCCATTTAGCGCTCCTCGCGACGGGTCGCGACACATGGAACGGCCCGTTCTCGGTGCTTAACTAATCCCCCTTGGTCTAATATTTTTAGCATGTCTTAAAAACAGCAAGCGAGATGCGAGCTTGCGGCTACGAGTGGACTTTCTTTCTGTGGTTTAGGGACCCCCGGTCGCGATTTATTATTCCGGTGACGTTTAGGTCGATGAGGTAACCAATTGTCCGCCACCAATAGGTTTGGATACGCCCCGCTTACCAATGTCGTGCTTGTTGCCCCCGAAATACCACAAAATACCGGTAATATAATTCGGCTATGTGCAAATACCGGCTCTCGGCTCCATTTAGTGGAGCCATTAGGTTTTGTCTTGGAGGATCCTCGGCTGAAGAGGGCATCCTTAGACTATGGGGACATCGCGCAAGTCGTCGTACATAGAAAAATTGATGGCGTATTCTCTGAATGCCCACTTGATAGAATCTTTGCCGCCACAACCCATGGGGTGACGCGTTTCGACGAACCAACTTACCAACGTGGAGATGCTGTCTTATTTGGGTCAGAGAGTGTGGGCCTGCCTCCCGAAATCATTCAAGCTTTGCCTCCTGAAAATATACTTTCTATTCCCATGGTTGCTTCTAACCGTAGCCTCAATCTCTCCAATGCGGTAGCTATTACCGTCTATGAAATCTGGAGGCAACTGGGCTTCGGCACAGCTAATGAATTACCACTCGAGAAAGAAAAATATTTTTCTTGAGTTGCGCCATCAGAACAATGGCTAGATAAGAAGATGGTCTAGGCTGCCCCCTAATATGTATTAGGTCATCGCTACTGAACGATTGGCCTGTACCTCGGTAAATATCCAATGGATTTCGCCCCCGCCAACACCCACTGACGTACCGCTTACGCTCAGTGGTGTTCTTTTAGGGATGATTACCTGAGGGATAACGTTGATAGACTTCGTGGGACGGGGGAAGTCAGTGTCACGCAGGCTTCAAAACCGTGGTAGAACTGGTTTCGCACTCCTAGGTGGGGTTCGACTTTCACGCACTCCCGTCAGATTATTAAACGCTCACGTGTCTGGGGTATCGTTTCGTGTCACTCTCTGAAAAGAACCCGAAGAATAATCCCCCTCGTTTCTATTATGGCTGGGTTATCGTCGCAGTGGTGGCTCTGGGCGGATTCA
>CALGTL010000163.1 GCA_937901475.1 uncultured Dehalococcoidia bacterium | reverse complement strand
CAGCAGCGGTTAACTTCAGGCAAGTGAAAGGGCAGTCGGTAATAGAAGACCCTGTTGTAAAGCGCCCAGATGGGCATCCTTATTCAGTGTTTTCTGCCTATTTCCGTTCCTGGCAAGGCCTCTTTCTTCCTAAACCCCAAGCCTTTAAAAGCCGCGATCCAGTGTTTTACGACGTCAAAGATCTTCATTCCGAGCATCTCCAAACCCGGGTGAATTCGATTCAATTCCCCGTGGGTGAGATGCTGGCACAAAGGAGAGTGCAAAGGTTTTTGAGAACAAATTCACACGGTTATGAAAACGAACGCAATCTCCTTGACGGCTCTGGCTCCAGTCAAATTTCACCTTATCTAAAATTCGGGGTATTGGACCCCAAAGTACTCGCAGAGCAGGCTGAGATTGCGGGTGCTTTCAGTTGGCTCCGGCAGCTGGCCTGGCGGGATTATTATTTCTCTGTGCTTCAGCAATACCCACGTTTGGCTAAGGAAAATCTGCGACGTAGTTTTGATCAATTTCCCTGGCGTAATTCGGTATCAGATTTTCGTAAGTGGGTAGCTGGCGAAACCGGGTATCCAATCGTTGACGCTGGTATGAGGCAGCTTATGACCGAGGGATGGGTTTCAAATAGGATGCGAATGATCCTGGCTTCGTTCCTGACCAAACACCTTCTCATTGACTGGCGTAAAGGAGAGGTGTACTTCAGTCAGCAGCTGATTGATGGAGACTTAGCTAGCAACGCCGGGGGCTGGCAGTGGGTCGCGGGGACAGGCACGGATGCGGCTCCGTTTTTCCGGATATTCAATCCTACGTCCCAAAGTAAACGCTTCGGCCCGGATGGTTCATACATCGCAAAATGGCTTCCAGAATTGCGTCACTTAGATCGCCGTTGGATCCATGAGCCCTGGAAATCCCCATTTCCCCCTCGAAATTATCCTCCCCCTATTGTGGACCATGATTTTGCGCGACTCCGAGCATTGGATGCATACCAGGGAATGAGAAAAAAGTCATAAAAAGGCCTCGCATCTGAGCTCAGGTGCCACCAGCGAGCATGAGTTTTCAAATGCTAAATGTATAGCCGCCGGTGGGTTGCCTAGTCAATGCGGCTAGCTCCAATCCCTTGAGCGTAGCGAGGCAATGTCTATATCTGGGAGAGTCTCAAAGCGAGAAGCGATTATGTTCATTGTGCCATCGCGGTGTGAAACTCTCCCATGGATTATGAGCGCAGGTTTTCTGATCAGGTCCCGGTATCGCTTGTACGTAGCGGGCAACACAAGTGCTGGCGTATGGCCAAACTCATCTTCAAGGGTGAGGAAATAGGCTTTCGCATGAGGCCGTTGGCGACGGATAACCAGTCCTGCCACTTGAACAGTTGTACCATCTGGCTTTTTCCAAACATCGACACTACTGGTGATGTTTGGAAGGTTGGCGCGAATGTAGGCCATCATGTGAGAGCCAGGGTGAAGCCCCATCGTCCGGTACTCGGCCTCCATCACTTCCCAGTCCGTAGGTGCTAGGAGAGTCGCCGCATCTTGCTCGGTGGGCATTTCCATCGGAATCTGAGTTCCCAACGGGCGATAGCGAAGACCTATCTCCCATCGAGTGTCCCGTCTACTCGCTTGCTGAACAGAGGAAATGTCATCCAACGCGCCGGCGTCCGCTAGGTTGTTCAACGTTTTCTGGAGTATGCCGGTACGCGTCATAAGATCAGAGATGGATAGGAAATTACCATTGGCGTTGCGCTCGGTCACGATCTGATTAGCCACGGCTCCCCCAATCGATTCGACACTTAGTAGGCCCAGTAATAGCGACTCATCGTGAATGGTCAGTTGCGCACCACTGCGATTAACGTCGGGATTCAGTGTCTGTACGTTGTGGCGCTTCGCGTCCTCCTTCAGTGTCTCCAGGTTGTAGAAACCCATTGGTTGCTCGTTGAAAAGGCCGACGTAGAACTCCAGTGGGTAGTAGTGCTTGAGCCATGCCATTTGATAGGCAGTCACACCGAATGCGTAGGCGTGCGACTCTGGAAACATGTAATGCCCGTTGAACTTGCCGAATATGCGGGCTGCGGTATGCTCATCGACTCCCTGCCGCCTTGCCCCATCTCGGAACCGAGGCCACCAGTAGGAAAGGACGGCTTCCTGTTCGTCCTCGCGACCGTGGGCACGACGAAACTCCTCTGCTTTGGTCGACGTGAACCCTGCGACGTGGATCGCGAGTTCGTTGAACTGGTCTTGAAAGAGCACTACGCCAAGCGTTCGCTGGAGTGCTGGAATTTCCAGTTCATGCTCGTAGTGCACAATACCTAAGGTGCGGCGGCGGATGAACTCGCTAACACCATCATTGGCACCAACCCCAGGCCGGACGGCTGCAACCTCGATGGCCATATCCACGAGGTTGCGGGGCTTGATGCGGGTGATTGTTTGGATTTGCGCTGCGGACTCGATCTGGAAAATGCCGATAGTATCGGCGCGGTGCATCATGGCGTAGACGTTCTCGTCCTCAAAGTCGATCTGCGAAAGATCAATGAAACGTCCCGTACGTTCCTCTATCAGGGCTGTGACCTCCTGCATCTGCGAGAGTGCCCCAATGGAAAGGAAGTCGATTTTGATAAAGCGCGCATCCTCCACTGAGTGCTTATCCCATTGACAGATGTAACGTCCCTCCATGGCCGCTTGGTGCACGGGGACAGAATCCATGAGTGGAGTGGAGGAGAGAATCATGCCTCCAGGGTGCTGAGACAATCCTCGTGGGAATCCGGCGACCTGTTCGGCCAGGTCGATTAGGTCTCGCCAAACAGGAGCATCAACCTTATCTTTGAAGTCGGGCATGGCCAGCATCTCTTCACGAACCTGACGCGCGCTTGCGTGCTCGGTTTGCTTTGCCAATTTGTCTAGCTGATCCTCAGGGAGACCCAACGCGAGACCGAGCTCCCGGATGGCACCACGTATGCGGTATGTGGGGAATGCGCCGGTCAATGCTGCATGCTCCCAGCCGTAGTGCTGGTGCACACGTTTGATGAGCTCCTCTCGAATATTACGGGGGAAATCGAGATCGATATCAGGCACCGATACAAGGTCTTCTGGCAAGAAACGATCGAGCCCTAAGTCGTACTTGAGCGGATCGATATGCGAGAGGCCGAGAAGGTAACCCACGAGCATGGCCACAGACGACCCGCGACCGCGCCCTGGTGGAGCCGACTCCAATGGAATCGAAGGGTCGACTAAGCCAAGGTCTATCTGAACTTCTCGCGCGATGCCGATGATCTCGTGATACATCAGGAGCAGCCCAGCTAGGTTGTGCCGCTCTATGCGGCGCATCTCCTCGCGCAGCCGCTCCTCGATCTTGGGCGTTATGGCCCCATACCGGCGTTTGACAGCTTCGCGACATAGCGCTTCTAGATGACCAATCTGCGAGTCGCCTGGGGGTACAGGGTATTCAGGGAACCGGTACGTCAGATCGAGTGTGATGTCGAATCGGCAGCGCTCGGCGATAGCGAGGGTATTCTCGACGGCTTCGGGTAGTTCGCGGAATAGGATGGCCATCTGCTCAGCCGGTTTGAGGTAAAATTCTGCGTTTGCCCTACGCTCACGGTGTGATTCTTCTAGGGTTTTTCGATGGCGTACGGCGACCAAGCAGTCCTGCAATCGGTGGCGATCCTGTACGTGATAGTGGGCGTTGTTAGTGGCAACGAGAGGGATGCCCAGTTTGCGGCTGAGGGTCACGAGGCCCTTGATCCGGCGAGAGTCACCACGAACCAAATTCTGCTGGACTTCTAAGTAGAATCGATCACCGAACCAATCAAGGTACCGCTTGGCGAGAGCTATCGCTTCTTCCCAATTACCCGCATCGAGCGCCTGCGAGATGGGCCCGTGCGCGCAGCCGGAAAGGGCGATGATGCCGTCAGCGTGCTGCGGCAGAAAGCCAACATCTAACCGTGGCTCTCGACGATTGCTTTGGGTGACAGAGAGCGATAGGAGGTTGCAAAGGTTCTTATAGCCAATGCTAGTCTCGGCAACGAGCGTGAGGTGCGAGGGTACGTCTGCACCTGCTCTCACCAGGGATATCTCGACCCCGGTGATGGGGTGGAGATTCAATCGTTTCGCCTTGCGAGCGAAGCGCAGCGCCCCTGAAAGATTGTCGTGGTCCGTCAGCGCTAGTGCAGGATACTCAAGCTCGTGTGCGCGGTTGATCAGCTCCTCGATGGTGGACGCGCCTTCTTGGAACGAGAAGTTGCTGTGGCAGTGAAGCTCAACGTACTCAGCCATGACGTTGCGAGTACCAAGATGACTTGCCGTGGTCGAAGAAAATCGCCATGCGTCGGCCAGTGTCAAGAAGCACCTCAAAGTAAGTTCGCACGACAGGAGCATCGCGCCACCACTCCTCTTCCACGCGCCAAACGTCCTCTATGGAGGCAATTTCGCGCGAAGCAGCACCACGTACCTGGAGGGTGCTGGGCCAGCCGTTTTTGGCTTGAACGTTGACATGTTCAGGAGAGTTCAGGGGGCGAAGGGTACTAAGGCCTTGCGCCGCTCCGGGAGCCTTGACCATGGTTCCACCTCCCTGATGTGATAGATGGGCGCTTGCATCCCGAAACGTTCCTTCAATTGGCGTATAGCCTCTGTGAGATTCTCTTGTCTCCGTACGTCACTGAAGAGGCTCTCCTGCTTGCCTCCCTCCCCGGTGATCGCCGACAGCGTGAGACGTAGCTCTTCGAGAGCCCCCGGCGGTGGAGCCCCTTCCAACGTAGTGCGAATCACCGAGAAGGCTTTCGTGCGATTTCCTAGAGGTTCTTTGAATACCATTCGCTTACGCCAGGCAGGGGCGCGAAAAACCGCGCCCTCGATGGTGCACACGCGAGCAGACCGTCCACGTAATCGAGTGTGGTCAAAGGCTCGTGCCAGTAAATTTTCGACCGCTGTTAGCACGATGCCAATAGTCGCGACAGGATCGGGAAACGCCAGCGACTCTACGACTTCTTCATCATGCCGTCGTGGCATTAGCACACGGTCGTCTATACCTCTGACAAGCCTCGCCATGAGTCTGCCCTCAGGCCCAAACTGCGCCTGTAGTACGCCCAGGGAGAGGCTTGCAATCTGGCCCATTGTCCGCAATCCAAAACTGTGTAGCCGAGCGATGGTGGTCCAAGGAACCGGTAGCAGTTCAACCGGTAGTGTGGCGAAGAATCTAGCAAGATCGTCCGACTCATCTGGTGAGCGGTATGGTTTTCCTGCGCGGCCCTGATGTGCGGCAACGGTAGCGCTGAATTTGTTGGGCCCGATACCTATACGCGGAGCGAGATGGATAGGAACAGCAGCTAGAAATGAAGCAATCAAGTGACTCTCGCCGCCGTGTAGCAACTCAAGACCCGTAAGTCGGACGTAGGCTTGCCCCAGGTCGCCTTCCTCAACATCAGCTCCAATCGCCTCGATGGCGAGCAGCGTCTGGTCGAAAAGCGAGTGATAGTAGACAGGGTCCGGCTCGACGAGCACCGCGGTCTTGCAGCGGCTCAGCGCGTCAGCAAGGGGCATGCCCGGTTCGACGCCCGCCGCATGTGGGGAGGCATCCATAACAAATCGGCGTGAGCCAGATGCCCGAGCAATGACCACCGGCTTCCCGGCAAGCTGCGGGTTACGATTTATCTCGGCCTTCACTCCCAGGTGATCGATAAGCAGGCATGCAAACATTATCCCCTCCCCGCGCCAACAGGGTGAGATGTCACTGTACTAGAACATTTGTTCTGTTACAAGAAGAAGGTGTCTATGCCAGCGCTTCAGATGTTCGGCGCCGGCGCTTGCTAGACCACTGGCGCTCAATCGGCACTTGCCGAAGGGCAAAAAGAATCCGCCATGACGGCGGATGAAAAGGTGATGGTCGGGGTGCCCGGATTCGAACCGGGGGCCTCCTGCTCCCATGATA
>CALGTL010000162.1 GCA_937901475.1 uncultured Dehalococcoidia bacterium | reverse complement strand
AACTATAACGGTCCTAAGGTAGCGAAATCCCTTGTCAGGTAAGTTCTGACCCGCAGGAAAGGCGTAACAACTGGAGCGCTGTCTCAAGGAAGGTCTCGGTGAAATTGAAGTACGAGTGAAGATGCTCGTTACCCGCAGCAGGACAAAAAGACCCCGTGGAGCTTTACTGCAACCTGACATTGATCTGAGGATATGGTTGTGTAGCATAGGTGGGAGACTTTGAAGCCGAGACGCCAGTCTTGGTGGAGTCGACAAGTGAAATACCACTCTTCTCTGTTTTTGGATCTAACCATTGAACAAGCAATGGAACCGTGTCTGGCAGGCAGTTTGACTGGGGCGGTCGCCTCCTAAAAAGTAACGGAGGCGTACAAAGGTCCCCTCAGGGTGGATGGAAATCACCCGTAGAGCGCATTGGTAGAAGGGGGCTTGACTGCGAGGCCTACAAGCCGAGCAGGGACGAAAGTCGGTCAAAGTGATCCTACGGTCCCGTGTGGAAGGGCCGTGGCTTATCGGACAAAAGCTACCCCGGGGATAACAGGCTTATCTTGCCCAAGAGTTCATATCGACGGCAAGGTTTGGCACCTCGATGTCGGCTCGTCGCATCCTGGGGCTGAAGAAGGTCCCAAGGGTCCGGCTGTTCGCCGGTTAAAGCGGCACGCGAGCTGGGTTCAGACCGTCGTGAGACAGGTCGGTCTCTATCCGCTGTGGGCGCAGGAAGTTTGAGGGGAGCTCTCTCTAGTACGAGAGGACCGAGAGGGACATACCCCTGGTGTTCCGGTTGTCTTGCCATGGGCAACGCCGGGTAGCTATGTATGGAACGGATAAGCGCTGAAGGCATCTAAGTGCGAAGCCGGCCCCAAGATGAGACTTCCCATCCCTTCGGGGATTAAGGCCGCAGAGAGACTATCTGCTTGATAGGCCGCAAGTGTAAGCACAGCAATGTGTTCAGCTGAGCGGTACTAATTGGCCGAGGACTTGACCTAAAAATTCTTTCTTTATTCTCGCTCGCTCGATACCCCTTGTTAGCGCGCAAAGACGCGGTTTCATCACTAGCTATGTCAGTTGGCTATGTAGTCAATCGGATTTCGTTGCGGGGTGGAGCAGTGGCAGCTCGTCGGGCTCATAACCCGAAGGTCGTTGGTTCGAGTCCAACCCCCGCTACCAATATAGTACGAAAGACCTCTCGATGCCCGAGAGGTCTTTTTCTTTACCTGCTCTAAAAGCTATGCTGGGAACCTACAAGACCATGGAGAATGCAACTGGTATCAGAATAAAGGCCGTTCTACCCCGTGCGTCCACCGAACATATAAGGGCCCGGTTTTGTGGTTTAGCTTCAAATGTACTTGCTTCGCTTAGACTGCGAAGCTGTAGACTACGCCCGTAGACTGGTGCACGGCGTGTGACCGCAGGAGGATAATGATGGCGCGTATAGAGAGGGTTGGGCATGTGGTACTTTACGTTTCGGATGTCCCGACTGCAGTCGAGTTCTACCGAGACAAGCTAGGGATGGAGGTAGTGCGCTGGACTGAACGGCCAGGAGCCTTTATGTCTTTTGGACGGCAACACCACGATATTGGCCTTTTCAATGCCCGTAACGCTGAGCGCGGATCGGTTGGCGCACCCGGCTTAAGCCATATCGCATTCGTGATAGAAGGCGGCATCAACGAATTGAAGGCAATCTTCGATGATTGTTCGGCTCGTGGCGCTGAATTTACTGAGATGATTGACTACGGCTATACCCGTAGCATGTACTGCAATGACCCCGACGGCAATCGTATCGAGATTTACTGTGAGTTGCTGGAGCCACTCACTGCTAAGCGCTTCCTTGCGAACCGCAGCGGTGTAGGTAAAACATTTGCATGGGATGAAATCCTAGACGCTGAGGGCAATGTTGACGATAACTTCTCTGTCCTTGATGTCGTAACGAGCTAGACCATAGAGGGCAGTTGGCTTAGGCTGCCAACGGTCGTTCCTTTCCATTCGAGTGCGTCTTCCCGATAGAAGCTATCGAACCATGCGTACTCCTCGCCGGGCACCCGTAACAAACATGCTTTCATGCCAACGGCACTTGCGCCGGAGAGCTCTCTTGCGCCTCCATCGCCTACGAACATGCACTGAGTAGGGTTGAACCCCAAGTTCTTTGCGACCGCTTGATAGGTGCTAGAGTTCGGCTTCATCGCGCCGAGCTCGCATGAAAAAACTATGGAATCAAATAGGTCGGCGATTGTTATCGTCGACCACAGCGTTGGAACCTCAGCAGAGCAATTGCTCAGTAGGCCAACTTTAACGCCCATACCACGAATTACCTCCAATGTAGCTCGAGCATCGTTGCGAGGTGTAAGCCATTCTCTCGTAATCGCTAGCCAGCGAAGCCGGGCGTCCGCTATTTCGACTGCGGAGGCGGTGCGCCCCGCCGCGCCAGACGTATGCCCCAAGATTTCACTGATGCCGCCAAGGAACCCCGATTCACGCTCATCTACTGTTGCCCGCCAAACCCCTGCGAAGGTATCGGAGTCAACCCGTAGAGCCCCTGCCACTTCTGCGAGCATCCGTTGATAGTCATCGGGTGAAACGGTCTGAATCAGAGTCCCGAATAGATCGAATATTACTGCTTCGTACCGCATGTTTATCGAGACTCGCTTTACACAGTATCGGTAGTTGATGGCAAAGGGTGGTCTTGGCGAGGAGTAACGAGCATTAACAAGGAAGGGAGGACGGCTAACGCAGCGGCTAATGCGAGGAATATCATCATCGCGGTGAGGATCCCATAGGTGCTGAACATCGGCATAGGTGCGAATGCCATGATTGCAAAACCCACGATACTGGAACCTGCCGACGCCAGAAGGGCTACCCCGGTTCCGCGCGAGGCACGTCGAAGTGCTTCGATACGGCTTGAGTTCCTGCCCAGCTCTTCTCTGAAACGCTCAGTCATGTGAATGGAGTAGTCGATACCTACTCCTATGGACATCGCGCCGATGGTGGCTGAAACAAAATTCAGGGCGAAACCGGCTAGTTCCATGATTGCGTATAGCCAAGCAACAACCAGCCCAATGGGGAGGATGGTTACCACGGCGTACCTAATAGATCTAAA
This sequence comes from uncultured Dehalococcoidia bacterium, assembly GCA_937901475.1. Taxonomy (GTDB): domain Bacteria; phylum Chloroflexota; class Dehalococcoidia; order Lucifugimonadales; family Australimonadaceae; genus CALGTL01. Next base: position 132,039 of record CALGTL010000162.1, on the reverse strand, counting down.
TGCAATAAGAAGTAAGAGTAGCGCCCCTACCGCCGCGATGGGCAGCGATCGTCGCAGGTTGTCAACGGTGGCCGTCAACTCAGCGTCGCGCAAGAATGGCGAGCCTGTCAGGCCGGCCTGCGTGATGCCTGGCACATTTCGAAGTGGTGCTATGTCCACCAGTAGCGATTCTCTGGCGAGGGCGATTAGGCTCAGTTCTCGCGTGCCAGGGATGCCTGCGTAGATCACAGAGATTTGTTCATTAGGCGAGGCGGGATCGTAGAACAATGCTTCACGGACAACAGAAGCCGTGTAGATATCCGTAGCCGCATCGAGGGGAAGCCCTTGGGTGGTTATGTATTCGAACAAGGCTCGTACCTGTGCGGGAGAATCGGGGCGGTGCTCGATTTTGCTATCCGTTAGTACTATTCCCGTTCGCTTCATGATTGCCATTCGGGCGTATTCTGATTTCATCACTAACGTGACCATGTTCAGTATGTTCTGCTCAAAGATGCTGGGCGTGCCATTCGCTGATTTTCCCACGTAAGGATTAGCGCCAAGGGTTTCGATGAACGCGTCTAATGATGCCAGGGCATCCGGAGTAGCAAGATTGCCTCGCACGAATACGATTCCACCTTCGCCGCTGCTGTCGCCGACGTGCTCCCCCAGCTTGTCGAGGCTCACGACCAAGTCGGAATCCCCTGAGAAGAAGTCCTTGACGTCGAATGTAGCCTCCAGCCGGATTGCGAGTACGACTGAAAGGATTGTCAATAATCCGACAACAGGCAGGACTATTTTTCGATGGAGAGCAAGCCCGGTTACTACTCGCTCAACCCACGCACCCTCAATCATCGGGCGAGGCACTATGCGGCTAACTTCAGACACATAGCCCGGCTTGCGCAGGCGGAGCACCGCTACAGGTGCCAGGATGAATAAAGCTGCTGCCGCGAGCAGAACACCTGCGCCAATCGCCTGGTCGATTGCTACCAAGAGAATTACACCAGCGCCTGTCAGCGTTGTCACTCCGCCTGCGGCTAGTACCGAGACCCATCTGGGCGTGGCTGATGCTTGCCGGGACTCAAGTAACTCGTCAATTTTCATCAACGCGAGTGGTAACACTATCCCTAGCACGACGAACGAAGAAACGACCGCAATTCCTGCTGCAAGCCCGAAGTGCACCACGGCCTCGATGCCCGAAGGGACATTGGATAGGAATGCGATGCCATCGCTCAGCATCGCAAGCAGAAGGGCGCCAATCACGCCGGTCATACCTGCGCGCAGGGCTGCTTTGGGCGGAACCCCAAGTTGGCGCTCTTCCTGATACCGTCGCGCTGCGTGCACGGCGAAGTCCACACCGAGAGAGACCATCGCGATGGGCACTATCAATTCGACAATCAGCCCTCCCTTAATCCCGACCAACGCGGAAAGTCCTTTCAGCCAAATCATTAGGCCACCGATGCCCACGGCTGTTAGTGCAGTAGCCCAGTAGGAGCGTAGGCTCGCGCCCACAACAGCCAGTGCGGCAATTACAGTGAGCACGATGAATGTACCCGCAGTTCGACCCTGCTCCTCGGCGGCCAAGGTTTGATCGATGGCAATGCCCCACAGTTCGTAGGTCTTTTCGTCGCCACGCATTGTCGCCTGAATGTTGCGGGCGAAGCGTTCAATATTCCGCCCTGCTTCGTTCGCGGCGATCGTCCTGAAGGCTGACGTTCCTCCCAGTGCGTCGTTGTCCGCGTGAACCGTGACTAGAAGAGCTGGCGACTCCCAATAATTGATCTCTTGGCCGAGCACTGTTCTTGGTTCATGGGTGGCGAGTACTGATAAATTGCCCTGAATGCCTCTGGCGGCGGTCGACAGTAGCTTGTGAACAGCTAACTTAACCTCATCGTCGCTGGCGTCCTCAAGTCCCTTGTTTAACGCGAGCCGTAACCAGCTGTCGACGGAGTCTGCTAGGGTGAGAATTCCCCGGAACTTGAATCCGGTGTCCGTATCGAAAGACTCAAGAAGGTAAGGTCGACGCTCCATGGAACCGGGTGCCAGGTCGCCGAGTGCATCGGCTGCTCTTAATGCGGAGCCATTGCGTAGCAATTCGAGTAGAGGGGCTTGCAGTAGCATATCGGACCCCCGAGCCTCGGCGATGTACGCAGTGATGAACACGCCAGAGCCAAGCTTGGCATCGATCTCATCACGGAGGTTAAAGACCTCGCCGCCGGGCTCTGTAGAGGCGGCTTCGTCGGATGTCCAAAGTAGCATCGGTGCGATGAGTAAAACGGTTACTACAACCGCAAAGGCGATGAATGCGCCCGCGTGGTCAGCGAGTAACTGGCTCGCTGTTTCCGCTGGCGAACGCACCATTTTTACGCTGCGGGTTTTTGGAGGAGTGGTCATAGTGGTCCCTTTAGAGGCTGAAGAAGTATACCAGCGGCAGTGCCCCCCCTTAAGGGTGATAGGAGTGAATGCTGACAGCTTCTGAGCTTTGGAATGCACCCCCTGGATGACGGATTGGGCCCTCTATATGCAGAGCAGGGACGAAATCGACCATTTGGAGTTGTTCGGGGAGAGTTGCCGAATCGAGCGCTATTCAACAGCTATGAGCATACTGATACGCCGCCGGAATTGAGCACCCATTGATTCCTCTAGGCCGGGTGTCGGCCTGCCCCAGGCCAAATAGCCTAGTAGGCAATTGAACTGCTGAAACGGTTGACGTATCACAAGCAAGACTTCGCGTCGAAATGTGATTACGAAAAACGGTCGCAATACACGCTAGTGTCCGAAATGGTGACGAAAACAGTAGGTTGACAGTCTTGGCCAGGGTGGGTACGGTAACCCTGTTCTCGTCACTGACGGAACCCGCTGCAAGCCAAACCGAGGTAAAACGGCCAACTAAAGCAGGATGGAGGGGGCGTCGGGTGGGCGAGTTATTTTTCTTGTTTCCCCCACGTATCTGAACTGGTGTCGTCCCTGCACAAACCACGCCTTCAACAAGCGTATATCGTTAAGGGAGCGGCCAACCTGTACCACAGGCAGATCAATCGGTGAGCACAAGGAATGAGAACTTAGTATGAATGAATCCAGAGGAGCAAGCATGGCGCAATCTGATGCACCTAAGCTAAGCATTCGAGGACTGTGGAAGGTTTTCGGTCATAAGGCGACCGGCGGAGATGTGCCCGCGAGCATCGCAACAAAAAGCAAAGCAGATATGCGTGAAGACGACGGAGTCGTTCTCGCGCTTAAAGATGTCAACTTCGACGTACAAGAAGGCGAGACGTTCGTTGTCATGGGTCTATCGGGTAGTGGTAAATCAACGCTCGTACGCACTCTTATTCGTTTAATTGAGCCGTCTTATGGCGAGATCCTTGTCGATGGTGAGAATGTCCTCGAGTACTCTGAACAAGAGCTTGTTGAGTTCCGACGCCGGAAAACAGCCATGGTCTTCCAGCACTTTGGCTTGCTGCCGCACCGCACGGTGCTGGAGAACGCAGCTTGGGGTCTTGAGGTTCAGAACATGCCAAAGGCTGAGCGCTTGGAGAGGGCGCGGGAGACTTTGGAGATGGTTGGCCTCCAAGGCTGGGAAGATTATCGTCCTGCAGCGTTAAGTGGCGGTATGCAGCAACGCGTCGGGCTTGCCCGGGCGATTGCTGCCGATCCGGACATACTACTCATGGATGAGCCATTCAGCGGGCTAGACCCGCTGATTCGTCGTGATATGCAGGGCGAACTGGTCCGCCTACAAGAGCAGCTGCACAAGACTCTCATCTTCATCACTCACGATCTGGCCGAAGCACTCAAGCTTGGGACCCACATCATGATAATGCGCGATGGAGTTGTTATTCAGTTGGGTACGCCTGAAGAAATTCTCGCGCACCCCGCCGACGACTACGTTGCGGAGTTTGTTAGAGACGTTCGCCGAACGTCTATCGTGACGCTTCGTACGCTCATGGAGGAGCCGGGGCTCCAAGTGCGCGAGTCTTACACACCGAGCAAGGCCATCGAGGAGATGGCGCGCGTCGGTGTCGTATCAGCCTTTGTAGTTGACGCAGAGGGCCATTACGTAGGTGTCGTGTCGTTTAACTCTGCAGCCGAGGCAAAACAGCGCGGCGACGCTACCATCGTGAATGCTTGTATTAGTGACGAATACCCTGCTCTTGCGGTGAATACTCCCGTAGAGTCGGCGCTTCCCCTCGTGCAGCACGAGGAGAGCGCGTTGGCAGTTACCGACAGCGAAGGCATCCTCGTTGGTTCCGTTCAGCCTCACACGGTGAGGGATGCAATGGCGCAGGAGGCTCAAGAAGCTTCCGATGCCCGGGAATCGGTTGGCAGCAGCGCATTGGAGATGGAACAGTCTTCGCTGCGCACGTCTAGTGGGAACGCGGAAGAAGAAAAGACTACTACCGCGACCTAGGCATTAGCCTGGTGAGTGTAGGTAGTTTCTCAGTAAATCGGGGGGAACCATGGCGATCTCGTCGCCGTCTAACAAAAAAGAGAAAAGGTGGAAGGGCTTTGATATCAAGAATCATAAGGCCCTGATCCTCGGGTCCGTTGGATTCCTGGCGTTCAGCGCTATCGTCCTGGCGGTCTTGGGCCCCGCTGTAGAATTTCCTATTAAAATTGGGCGAACTATATCAGAGGGAATCGACGATTCCATTGGATGGGCAACTACAAGTGGAGCTTGGTTCCTCGATCCTACATCTGATGGGGTTTTGCGGTTTTTGTTGTTGATAAAAGACTTCTTTGAATGGCTCCCTTGGCCAATCTTTATCGTAGCGACCGTTATTGGTTCCTATAAGACGGCTGGTCGTGGGATTGCAATATTCGCAGTCGTATCTTTAACAATGATGGGATCCTTGGGTCTTTGGGTAAGTGCTATGGAGACTATGGCATTGATTGTCGTTGCGGTAATTCTTTCGATTTCGATTGCAGTGCCTATTGGTATTCTTGCAGCACGCAGTAACCTCCTAGACACGATACTGCGACCCATCTTGGACGGAATGCAGACGATGCCTAGCTTCGTCTACCTCGTTCCTGCAGTTATGTTCTTTGGAATTGGTGATGTTCCCGCAATTTTCGCGACTATTATCTACGCGGTACCGCCGGCAATCAGGCTTACTAACCTCGGCATTCGCCAAGTCTCTTCTGAGATTGTAGAAGCGGCTATGTCCTTTGGAACAACACCGCGCCAGCTCCTGCTAAAGGTCCAGATACCTATGGCCGTGCCTACCATTATGGCCGGAATCAACCAGACCATCATGATGGCGCTCGCGATGGTTGTTATCGCATCGCTAGTAGGTGCTGGAGGCCTTGGTGAGGATGTGAACCGCGCCCTGAACCGCTTCCAGCCGGGTGAAGCCCTGCTTAGCGGCTTAGGTATCGTGTTCCTTGCAATCATTATTGACCGAGTGACCCAAGCAGCCGCGAATGAGCGCCAGAAGGCACTCATGGGCGAGCGCTAGAATAGTAGTTAGGAATCTGGCTTGCGAGCTGGAAATAGCGACGAGAATAGATTTAGGGAGGATGAAGGGTATGAAGGTTGTGAAATTCAGTAAGCTAGCCATGCTGGCAGGCCTAACGGCTATGTTTGCATTGGCCTTGGCCGCATGTGGGGGAGATGAGCCCGCGGCAGACGCTCCAGTGGTGGAAGCGCCGGTGGAAAAGCCCACGTTGATTTTTAGTGATCTCAACTGGGACAGCGCACAGATTCAAAACGCGATTGTTCGAGCCATCGCAGAGCGTGGCTATGGCTACGAAACGGACGCAGTCCCTGGTGGGACGATTCCGTTGATGCAGGCTCTCATTGCTGGTGATACCAACATCAACATGGAACTCTGGCTTCCCAACCAACAAGAGGCGTGGGACGAAGCTTACAAATCCGGCGATTTGAAAAAAATTGGTAAGAGCCTTGAAGACAACTGGCAGAGTGGTTACTTGATTCCGCAGTACACGGCGGACGCCAACCCTGGCCTCAAGAGCGTTTCTGATTTGCCCGATTACGTAGATTTGTTCAAGGTGACTGCCACTGGCGACAAGGGGCGGAACATCGGCTGCATTCCCGGCTGGGAGTGTGAGGTCATCAATGAGAAGAAGCTCATTGCATACGGACTTGACGACACCTACGAGCTTGTGAACCCAGGTTCCATGGCGGCACTCGATGCTGAGATTGTTGATGCGTTCACCAAAAAAGAGCCCATCCTTTTCTACTACTGGGGCCCCACTTCTTTGGCAAACAGGCTGAATACTGAACTGGGAGGCTATGTCCTCCTTGAAGAGCCAGCGCACAGCGCTGAGTGCGAAACGGCTGAGCCTGCCTGGGGGTGCGCATACCCGCTGTCCGAGGTGCTTATTATCATGAGAACCGAGACAGCCGCCGCCGCTCCTGACATCGCTGCGATGTTGGGAAAGTATGACTTCAACGCGGTCAATCAGATTGCCGCTTCGAACTACATGGCCGAGTCCAGCGGAACTTACGCAGAGGTCGCAGACTGGTTCCTTCAGAACACTGAAGACTGGAAGTCCTGGGTCACGGCCGAGGCTGAGGCTAAGATAGCGGCAAGCTACTAAGCTTCCTGCAATATCGTATTCTCAGGAGGGTGGCCCCAGCTAGGGCCACCCTCCTTTGTGTACTTTTCGCATACAACCCACTGCGTTACTCTTTCTTTCGTGCTTTGCCTCACTCGCCATTTCCCTCTATCTATCGTGTTCGCGATTGTTGTGGGCTCTATCGTAGGTTGGGTAGCTACTCTACAGCTCGTAATAGACCCTAGTCCTGCAATCCTCGCCGGACTAGCTGCTCCGCGTGGTTTAACGGCTATTAGTGATGGGTCATTGCTAATTGCTGAAGGAGGGGCAGGACGATTGCTTAGGTGGGATCTCTCTGGTGCCCCCGAAGTAATCTCTGATGCATTCCCGTACCTATCTGTCTCGGGTATCCAAGGCGAAAGCGCCAGCGGCATCTCTGCGGCCCTGCAAGTCGATGGAGATAGCTACCTTGCCATCGTTGGTGAAGCACGCGCCCATGGGCATCAAGAGTTGTACCGCCTAACGCCGCCAGGGCAACCCCTGCCAGTTACCGGTCAGGACGTGCAAGGATTCTTCCCACCGCAACCCATCACTAACCCCTATGACCTTGCGCTTCTGCCTAATGGAGATGCCCTAGTGACAGACTCCGGCCGGAACAGCGTCATCCGGATTACCCGGGAAGGAGATATCTACGATTACGCGTTTTTCCCGGACAGCTTGATATCTGGCAGCAAGGATATGATTCAAGCTGTTCCTACAGGTGCTGTATGGGGACCTGATGGAGCTTTGTACGTTGCAACTCTTACTGGTTGGCCACACCCTGTTGGAGCCGCTGCCGTTTACCGGGTTATCGATACCAATGCAGACGGGGATGCGCTTGATCGCGATGAAGTGACTTCTTACGCAACCGGGTTCAGCGCAGCCACCGATCTAGCGTTCGAGGCCGACGGAAGCCTGCTGGTTACCGAATTCAGCACGGACATGCGCAATCTTGTCACCGACCTTACTGCTGCTCACGCCGCTCAGTTACCTGGGCGTCTTGTTAGACGGGGTGTAGATGGTGAGACCACTATCCTTACTGAGAACCTAGTAGGACCAACGGGAGTTGCTCTTGTAGGCGACCGAGTATTCATCGCCGAGGAGTTCGGTGGCCGGATTGTGGAGATCGACTCTGGGGGCGATACCTCGCCAACCCTGATTGGGTGGTGTATATCGATAGGGTCCGGGGTGGTAGCCGCTTTCTTGGCGTTGAGCGGGCTTCGCGCTTTCATGCGGAGCCGGAAAGGGGAGGCGTCATCGTGAAAATACTCATCACGGGAGTTACTGGGTACCTGGGAGGCAAGCTTGCCCGTGGCCTCACTGAAGCAGGTCACCAGGTTGTCGGCACGTCTCGTAGGCCGACTGGGCAATCAACCCCCAACGTCGACCGCTTGTACGCTTGGGCTCCTCTTGATCAGCCATTGCCTATGGATGCAATTGCAGGTGTCGATGGTATTGTCCACCTTCTCGGAGAGCCGGTAAGTGGACGCTGGACCGCTGCTAAGAAGCAGCGCCTCTATGACTCCCGTGTCGAGAGCTCGAAAAACATTGTTCGCGGCATCGAAGCTTCACCTCATCGCCCACAGGTCATCGTGGGTGGCAGCGGCGTCGGCTACTATGGGCATCGTGATGATGATGAACTGCCTGAAACGGAACCAGCAGGCAATGATTTCCTTGGTACCCTGAGCCGCGATTGGGAGGGTTCAATTACGGATGCTAGTCGACTGGGCATCCGCACCGTCCTCTCGCGTACAGGACTAGTCGTTGGCAAGGGCGCGCCGTTTTTGAAACCGCAATTGCCCCTGTTCAAGCTTAGCCTCGGCGGCCGGCTTGGCTCGGGTAAGCAGTGGTGGGCTTGGGTTCATGTTGACGATTTCATAGCCATAATCCGCTTTGCGCTGGAAAACGACAACGTACGAGGCCCGCTGAATGTGGTATCGCCTCAGGCAATCCGTCAGCGAGACTTTGCCAAAGTCTTTGGAAGGGCGATTGGGCGCCCCGCGATCACATGGGTGCCCTCGATTGCGATACGAACAGTGCTGGGTGAGTTTTCCGGCGAATTGCTCACCAGTAAACGCGTTATCCCGAAAGCGGTGCTGCAAGCAGGCTATCGATTCGCATATCCTAGCCTCGAAGAGGCGCTGCGCGAGGCCTTAGGCAGGTCCTGAAACTCAACCTTGAGAGAGTTCTTATGACTAATCACGATAAATGGATGCGGATTGCGATTGACCAGGCCCGACAGTCCGGTGCCGCTGGCAATCGCGCGGTCGGTGCGGTCATTTTGCGTGGCGACGAGATTGTTGGAATAGGGGGGAACCAGCGAGAGTCGTCCATTGATCCGCTAGGTCACGCTGAGACGACTGCCTTGCGTGACGCCGCCGCTAAGACGGGAATGCTTGATTTTTCCGATTGCACTCTTTACACGACGCTTGAGCCATGCCCCATGTGTTGCGGAGCGATCGCCGTCAATAACATTGCCCGGGTAGTAGTTGGTGCTATGCAGAACAAAAGCAGCCGTCGCTGGGGTGATTATTCCGTACAGAAGGTAACGGACATGATTGGGGTGGGCACCGAAATTATCAGCCCTGTCCTAGAGGAGGAGTGCAACACCGTACTCCATGAATACGATGTCAAATTAGGAAGGGCGTAATCTTTGCCCGGTTGCTCGCCCTAGCTGAGGCCAGGCCGTTGGCGCACTAGCCTTTGCTAGTCGCTCTTGTATCGGCAAACTATTGTCCCAATCCACTCCACGGATGCGCGTACCATTTGTTTCGCTAGAGGCATCAGATGCCAACCACACAACTGGTTCTGCCATCACCTCCGGGTTAATCAAATTGGAGCGATTCGTCTCTGGCAAGAACGGTATAAAATTAGTGTCAGTCGCACCACCAGGCACTAGTACGTTGACGGTCACCCCTGTGCCTTTGAGGTCACTGGCCATCACGGCTGCGAGCGCTTCGTTTCCTGCCTTCGACGGACCGTAAGGGGCGTTGTGTCCCCTAATCATCGTATCTAGGCTTGTTGTGACGCTGATTATACGGCCCCATTTCTGCTTCAGTAGATGAGGTACCACTGCGCGCGACATCAAGAATGCGCCGCCTAGATTCACAGCAATCATCCGTGTCCAAAGTGCCGGGTCAATCTCCCAGAAATTTTGATTGCGACTCGCACGCACATTGGTGAACGCAGGGCTGATTCCCGCGTTATTGACTAGGATGTCGAGGCCACCGAGACCGTTGAGAGCTTCTTGAACCGTACGCTCTGCGTCCTCTACCGAACTCACGTCGGCTACGATAGCCATAGCCGCGTCGTCACCAGCAATTTCGCGAGCGTCGCTCACGCTACGAGCGAGCGCTTCGCTGTTTACGTCCGACATCGCAACACGTGCACCGGCCCTTACCATCGCTAGTGCCATGACACGGCCAATCCCGGGATTGCTTCCGGCGCCCGTGATTAATGCTGCTTTGCCTGCAAGAGGGCCATCAGTCATAATTCATCCTTTACTTCGGGCAGCTGGTAGTCGTACGGCACAACGCGCTCGGAGGGTACCGCACTCCTCGACCGGAATGAAGGCTCTATTGTGAGTAGAATAGGCTCACGTGCCGCAGGAAGGGCTTACCTATTGTTAGGAGATATTCGCGATGCCTCGTGATTTTGAAGACCACACATGGAAAGACGTTGTCAGCCCGGAGGACCTAGAGCTTTATAAACATTACAAGCGTGATCTCTATGTCGGTCGCCGGCCCGCCTTGCTCGCGATTGATCTTTACAACATGGTTTACGAAGGCGGGGCTCTTCCCGTACACCAAGTCGCCAAAGAATTTCCTAGCTCCTGTGGTGAATATGCTTGGGCTGCGGTAGAACCTACTAAGCAACTCTTCGCTCTCACTCGGGCGCGTGGCTTTCCCGTCTTCTACACTACGGGTGAAACGCGCCCGGAGGCCCGCCCTCAGAGCGTCACCGCTACCAACCGCAATCGCGGTAATGCCGGGGAGAACGCTCAGCACATATTTGAGGCATTCACTCCTCAGCCAGAGGATGTAGTCATCACAAAGCAGCGCGCCTCTGGGTTCTTTGGCACTCCACTCGTTGCTCACCTTACTCAAGCTGGCATCGACACGGTAATCATCTGCGGTGAGAGCACTAGCGGATGCGTGCGCGCGTCAGTGGCAGACGCCTACAACTACGGATTCCACGTTGTTGTGGCTGAAGAATGCGTTTTCGACCGCAACCTGCTGTCGCACAAGATGAATCTTTTCGATATGCATCACAAATATGCGGACGTCATGCATATCGACGAGGTTGCTGAGCATCTTGAAGCGTTTCCCGAAATTTAGTCTGAGCAGCGCTCCTTCTATTTCGTAAGAGAGCCTTTTTGCGTGAGCGCGGCCTCAGAGTGGGACAACCTACGAGGCGTTTGGGTTTAAACCGCCGCTGATAGAGTCGCGGACTAGCCGCCTTCGGCTTTGATGAAATCGGCGACGCGCTCGCCAATCATGATTGCCGTTACATTTGTGTTGCCATGGGTCACGCGTGGCATGATAGAGGCGTCCGCCACGAATAAATTGTCGAGTCCATGGACGCGAAGAGTGTTGCCCACTACGGCCATTGGATTTGACGCGGGCCCCATCATGCAGGTACCTGCGCCGTGCTGGTACGTGCCGTAGGAGCTGCGGGCGTAGGTTGCCCAGTCCTCATCCTCGGTCGGCATAAGAAGCGGGCCATAGAACCCCGCCATCGACTCATGGGAGACCAGTTCGTGGAGGAACTCCATTGCTATGGTCATGGCTTTGATATCGTCTGGATGCGCCAGCATCGCATCGTCAATCTCCGGAAGGTCAGAGGGGTTGGTGCTGTTCAGGAATATCCGCCCAGGCATGGTTTGCTGCAGGAGATTCGCCGAGACGGGCATCATCCGCTTTAGGCCAGGCACCTCAGTCGGAGGCCGCATGAATAAATGAAAATTCCCCGTTGGCAAGCTCGGGTCGCTTTTGAACATAAGACGGAACCTAGGCACTACCCAATCAGGGCTGAAATCGTCGCGCCCTTCGTATGTCATCTGCACGGTCGCGTGATCCTGGTAGTTCTCGCCCACTCCCTCAAGTGGGTGTGTGGCCACGATTCCCAAGCGTTGGAGTTCCTTTTGGGGGCCGATACCTGAAAGAGTGAGTACCTGAGGGCTATGGTATGCCCCCGCGCTCAGGACTACACGATCCGCGGTTGCGGTGATTACTTGGTTGTTCTTTTGATATATAACGCCATCCACGCGCCGCCCAGAGAGCTTCAGCGATAGTACGAGCGCCTCGTCGACGATTTGCAGATTCGCGCGCCCCCTTGCAGGGTCCAGGTATGCAACGGTGGTTGACTGCCTAACGCCGTCTTTGATGTTGTATGCGGAACCACAGACGCCGTAAGGCTCCGGGACGTTGAGATCTGGGCATAGCGGCATTCCCATGCTTATCGCACGATCGATGAATGCTTGCACTGGCTCCGAGCCACCCATGTCTAACGTGAAGGGGCGCTTCACGTACAGTGGTCCATCTGTCCCGTGAATAGGGTCATCATAGTAGTCTTGATCAGATTCGAGGCGGCGCATGACGGGTAGGCAATCGTCGTATGCCCAGCCAGGATTGCCGTCTGCAGCCCATGAGTCGAGGTCATATTTCGTAGGGCGGACCACGGCCATCGCATTGACCGATGATCCGCCTCCCATGATTCGACCGCTCACCTTGTAGAAGGTGCTGCTATCTTCGCGTCGAACGGCGGGATACATGACGATGTAGGGCGATTCCAGGAGAGCCCGCGTTTGCTGTGACCCATCAGAAACTGAGTCAGGGATTGGCATCGGATCCGGCCCCGCTTCCAGCAACAGTACTTGCCGGTCTGGGTCTTCTGAGAGACGAGCAGCCGCGGCGGCACCTGCTGACCCGCCGCCTATCACAATCACATCGTACAAGCGATTCTCAGCCATTTCACGGGCCTCCTCTGTTAGGTCGTGACGTTGCTCACCTGCATACGCAGGCGCTTGAAAAATTCCTGGATGACTTGCGCGCCGGTCGCTCGTAGCACCATGTCGCCGATGATGGCAAGACGTCCGTTGACGTCAACCGTCGCTTGATACTCTAGCTCCGTTTTGTCAGCGCCGACAGCGGAGAGTGTCATCATGATATCGGAGGTCATCGTACTTTTAGTTAGAGTGTCCGTTCCCTCTACATGGGCCGTAAGGTTTACAGGGGCTTTGCTGTCAACGATTTGCGCCTGGAAGGCGAACTCGCCTGAGATGGGACCAACCTTCGCCCGCATCTTGCCCGTGAACGTGCGCTCATCCACTCGCACTAGGTCTTCGACCCCTGCCATGCATGAGGCGAACTTGTCGACATCGAGAATGAAGTCCCAGACATCCTGCGCAGCGGTATCAATCTCAACCGTGCCTTTGTAATTCATATATCAATTCTCCATTTTGAGTTGCGGCTACATAGTTGCGGCTGCATATTGAACAGCAAGGATACTCGGTTGCTGCGTCTAAGTGGCCTGAGTCTAAGGTGTAGATGCGGACTCCCGAGCTAGTGGTCGCCGCGCCAGGGCCAGCACGGTGAACGAGACTGCATAGATTACCAATATCATCTTGAACGCGCCGTCGTAGCTGCCGCTCACGTCGAACATATACGCAGCGATGAGCGAACCACTGGCGTTTCCCGCGAGCTGGAATACCATCGTTACTCCTCGGATGCTACCAAGGTGCTTCCGCCCAAAGAAATCCGCCCATACGACTTCACTCAGAAGCAGATACCCTGCCATTCCGATTCCGAAGAGAGCCGAACTCATGTAAGCAGTGAATACCGTGGTTGAGCTCGCAATCAACGCCGCGCCGACCTCCAACGTTACGAGCGCGCTCAGCAGCATCAGCTTCGCGCCGATGCGGTCCGCGAGGAATCCCCATACGAAGACAGCTGCCATTGACCCGACAGTTAGGAGGCTGATTGTCGCTGCTGCTGCCGTATTGGATATCCCAACGTCGGTGAAGTGGGGAACCATATGGAATGTGATTCCCGTCATCCCAACACTCGTGACCATGACCATCATGGTCAGCATGTAAAAGGCAGGTGTCCGTAGTGCTTCACCGAGCGTCAGGCTTGTTTGCTCTTTCACGATCGAGGTAGCGGTATCCGCAGCCTCAACACCTATAGGGGTAGCAGGTAGTCGGGGTTCAGAGGCATCACCATCTGGCAGCAAGGCTAAATCTTCTGGGAGGCGACGGAGAAGGAGCACAGCTGGTATTACGGCCATCAGTACGGTTAGTACTCCGAAGAAAAAGTAGGCGTGCCGCCAGCTTGCCACATCAATGATGCCCTGCGTCACGGGTGCTAGAAGGATGCCGCCTAGGTACCCACCCAGAGTTGCAGCGGAGATTGCCGTCGCGCGCCGTCGCACGAACCACTTAGATACCAGCGCGTACATAAGTGTGTGTCCCGTCGCCGATTGCATCATGGCGCGGCCAACCGAGTACACCAAATAGAAGCCCACGAGGGAGTTGACCAACGCCAGCCCAAAGTAGGAGCCCGCGAGGATGGCGAACCCCCCTGCCATCATCCAGCGAGGGCCGAATCTATCGAGTACTCTGCCGAGGTATATCCCGAGCGCTGCCGCGATAAGTGTGCCGATTGTCACTGCCATTGCGACCTCGGCTCGCGTCCAGCCGAACTCCTCAGAGAGTGGTTTCAAGAATATGCCAAAGAAGGAGCCATTCAGGCCCACGCGAGGGATGCCCCCCGCTAGCACCACCCCCACGATGTACCAACCGTAGTAGATCCGTCCTCGTGCCAATCGTCCGACTAAGCGCTCGATCAATGATGCTCCTCTGCTGTGGTGTGACACGCGATATCTTAGAGTGTCGCCCATCATGGGTTAGCGCTTGTCAGCCTTGCATAGGCACACTAACCCTATACGTCATGCTGATTAAGAGCGAGAATCACCTCTAAATGTACGGATTGGTGATTTCGGCCAACCGGGGTAAATCGAACACAAAGGGAGGTCGCGAGCATGGCCACAGAGGCTGCCACGAAGAAGATCAACATCGGAGTAATCGGTGTTGGGGTTGGTGGACTGGAAATTATCCGGACCGCTGTTCAATCACCCGACACCATCAACCTCGTTGCAGGGTGCGACAATGTGCCCTTAACGCGCGAGCGCTTCAAGGAGCGATTTCCTGATGCAAAGGTTTACGCCACCGCTGAGGAACTCTGCCAAGACCCTAACGTTGATGCGGTCTATATTGCGTCTCCCAACCGCTTCCATGCAGAGCACACCATCACTGCTGCCCGCAATGGCAAGCATGTGCTCATCGAGAAGCCTATGGCCATCTCACTCAAGGAGACCGAGCAGATGGTTGAGGAGTGCGCGAAAGCTGGAGTCAAGCTTGTCTGCGCCCACACCGCTAGTTTCGGGCTACCCTACCGTGTCATGCGGAAGGTCATTCAGTCCGGTGAACTAGGTGATCTAAAGGCCATCACACTACTGGCCTATACCGATTGGATGATGCGCCCTCGGACGCCTGATGAACTTGACTTTGCCCAGGGCGGCGGGGTTCCTTTCCGTCAGGGTCCGCACCAACTTGATTCTCTGCGTCTTCTCGGCGGAGGCATGATGACTCAGGTTTGGGCGAAGATGGGATGGTGGATGCCGGAGCGCAACATCCCAGGCTATTACACTGCGACGTTCGATTTCGAGAGCGGCGCATTCGCAACCGCCACCCACAACGGGTACGGCTACTTCAACCTCGGCGATGTCAACGCTCCGCCAGTAGGGCGTGCGTCCGTTGAAGGGCTTGTTGAGATTCGCAAGCAGATGCGTGATGGCACGCGTGACGAGGATGCGGCCAAGCAGGACCTGCGCATCGGTGGCGACACCGAGGTCAAGCAATATGAGGAAGCTAAGACTTCGGGCCCCGGCCGTGGTAACTTTGGCCGTCAGGTTGAGCGTAAGGTAGGCGATCGTCGTGGCCTTAACGACACGGGAGACCCGGGAACGATTATCGTCACGTGTGAGCGGGGCGACATGCGAATAGGAGCGAATGGGGTGCTTATCTATGGTGACAATGGCGCTCGTGAGGTCACAGGTGTCTCTAGTGTGGACGCTCGGGGAGAGATACACGAGATGTACGAGGCCGTCATCAATAATGCGCCCGTCTACCACTCCGGCGAGTGGGGCATGGCGACCGCTGAAGCCATCTTCGGTATGGTCGAGTCTTCCCAGACCGGCAAGGTTGTCAAACTCACCCATCAAGTCCCTGTCCACCCTGAGTACGATGCTGAACTTCGAGTCGTCGACCTCTAGGCGACCACCTACAGAGCAAAAGAAGAGCGCGCCCCATTATGGGGCGCGCTCTTCTTCTCAGGTCAGGCGACGGAATTGTGATGGGGAACGCGAATGTGCCACAACGTAAACTCTTGGCATGCTTAGACTAGCTGCGCCTATGGAGGTGATCCATCGTGATGAATCTGGTAATCCGCGAGGCCGAGCCTAGTGATGCGTCTGCCCTGTTGGGGCTGTATGTGCAGCTTGCTAGTCCAGGCACCGAGGCACCGACCATCGAAGAAGCTGAGATAGCGCTCCACGATGCCCAAGGCGCCCCGTGGTTACACGTTTTGGTCGGCGAGATCGAGGGAGACGTGGTGGGGACAGCCACTGTTGCTGTGGTTCCCAGCGTGGCTCACGAGAGGCGGCCCTGGGGCCAGATCGAAAACATGGTTGTGGATGAACAGCACCGCCTAGGGGGAATAGGCGAAGCCCTTGTTGAGCGCTGCGAGGCAATCACTCGCGGTGCGGGCGGCTACAAGGTCCAACTTGTTAGCTCCGGTCATCGCAAGGGAGCACATGCCTTTTATGAACGAATAGGGTTCGATCCATCGTTCGCAGCGTTCCGTAAGTACCTTTAGGCGAAAACGAACAGAGGCCCCACCGTTCTCGGTGGGGCCTCTGTTCGTTTTATCAATTGGGAGAAAAACCTGGTGGACCTGCGGGGATTCGAACCCCGGACCTCCTCAATGCCATTGAGGCGCGCTCCCAGCTGCGCCACAGGCCCACACGAGGACGCTGGAGAGACGCTCCAGCTTGTGTCAATCATAGCATCGCGCCTCGCTAGGCGTCACGCGCTAGCTGTCGGTAAGCGCTGGCCGGTGCTCGTGCCAGTTTGTGACCTCTTGGTAGGCGTGACCTAGCTGGAATATGCGGTTTTCATCGAATGGTCGACCTATCACTTGCAGGCTCATTGGGAGCCCGTCGTGAGACCCTTCAGGGTCGGCAGGCGTGAATCCGATGGGTAGGGCCATCGCTGGCACGCCCGATAGATTGAATGGCCCTCGGTGCGCGCGTAGCCCGAAGAATTGGCGCATTACCGCCTCTTTGCTGGTCATGCCTGTGGACGTTGGCAATTTTGGTGCGCCCTCCGCCTGTGCAGGCGTGACCAGTAGGTCGACTCGACCCAGCGCGGCCATCACGTCGCGTCGCATGAGCATGCGGAATCTCGACAGTTTCACGTAAGCCGCTGCAGGCACGAGGCTCGCGGCCATGAGCCGTCGCCTCGATGCGAAGTCGTAGTCCTGGGGGCGCTCCCTGAGAAACTTTCGGTGGATGTTTGCTGCCTCTGAGTCAGCCAGGCCGTTGGAGATCAACCCACCGTGCTCGAATAGCGGCAACGTCTCGTCCAGCACGGTTGCCCCGAGACCGCGCAGCACCTCTAGCGCTTCCTCGACGCCATGCACTACATCGCCGGTCGCCATGCCGTTGTCGATGCTCTCGCGGACCACGCCGACGCGCATCCCTTCGAGACCGCGCTCGGGCTCGAAAGGCGTTAGCGGGCGTGATGACGTATTCGGGTCTTTAGGGTCGTGTCCTGCGATCGCTTGGAAAATCATTGCGGCATCGGCTACCGTCTTCGTCATCGGCCCGATTGCGTCCATGAACCATGCCATTGGCCATGCGCCATTGCGGCTTACGCGCCCCCACGTGGGGCGCAATCCCGTGATGCCGCACCAGGCGGATGGCCCCCTGATTGATCCGGCAGTGTCGCCTCCGAGTGCTGCCGCGCACAGCGACGCTGCGACCGCGATTCCCGACCCGCTAGAAGATTGACCTGCCTGCCGTGTCTCGTCCCACGGGTTATGGGGCACCCCAAACGGATGTGTCACATTGCCGCCCAGCGCGAACTCACTCAGGTTCAGCTTGCCTAAGATGACTGCGCCTGCCTCTCGTAGTCGCCCTACCGCCGTGGCATCCTCGTGCGCGATGTAATCGATGATATTGCTGCCCACCGTTGTCCGTAGGCCTTTCGCATCGAATTGATCCTTTACGGCCACAGGTAAACCATGTATCGGCCCTCTAATCATCCCTCGCTTGATTTCGTCTTCGGCCTTCGCCGCTTGTCGCAGTGCACCCTCCTCGTCAACGGTGATGTATGCGTTCAGCCGTGCATAGCGCTTCGCTCGGTTGATGAACGCCTGAGTGAGTTCCACTGGCGACAATTCACCCGAAGTTAGTAGCGCGGAAAGCTCAATAGCGGGACGTAGAGTCAGTTCATCAGCGCTATTCATGCGACCCCTCCTCGTTCAACCAGAACACCGAGAGCGGCTCTTGCACATCTGCATCGGGATGCTCTAGTGCCAAGACCGCTTCATTCACTGCATTGATGCGATGGGTAATCTCGTCGAGGTCTTCCTGATCCATTGGAATCAGGCCTATCGCAGACAACTGCGTACGTACTTGCTCAGGTGTCAAATCGGGCATCTTTCCACTCCAATCGCATACTTCTCCGCATTCTAGCGTTCGTTCGCTCATTCGTGGAATTGCTAGTGGTTTGTTGGTGTGCATGAATCAGTATGAGCCGATATTCTTTATAGGCCTCGCCCCTGTCGCATGCCGCGCTTCTGGTCAGCAACTACCTCATCTCGCTCAATCTGGAGCCAGAGCGCTATATCGTCTTGGTCTATGCTAATGGGATTCAGCGCCAACCGCCTTATAAAGGTTTCTGCTCCTAGCGGAGTAACACTGTTACCCAGGCTACAGAAACGATTAATTTTCATGGGAAACGTGACCTCGACCTAAGTGCAGAAGCTGATCTGTGAGGCACGATCGGACAGGTTCCCCGGGGGCTTTTGAAGGCCCGTGCATGCACGGCCAAGCCCGCCTCTGCTATCCTGAATCTCCGGATGGGGGGATCGCATAGAGGCCGAGTGCGCCCGCCTGCTAAGCGGGTTGGGGGTGATGAGCCCCCTCGCGGGTTCGAATCCCGCTCCCTCCGCCACCATCCGACTACTTACCGCTTGCGCCGCGGACCAGTTCCGCGGTGATGTTGATTCAGGGGTATTGGCCCCTGCCAAGGATGAGGCAACACGATGCGTTACTACATCTGGACGGAAGGCTGTCAAATGAACATGGCAGATTCAGAGCGAATGGGCTCTGGACTGGAACAACTTGGGCTAGATCTCGCTCCCACTGCCAAAGACGCGGATGTAATCGTCTTAAATACTTGCGTCGTCAGGCAGAGTGCTGAAGACAAAGCCGTCGGCATGCTAACTAGCCTCAAACCTTGGCGTCAGGCTAATCCAGACCGAACTCTTGCAGTGATGGGCTGCATGGTCGGCCCTCAGGCCGATGCTCTCAAGAAGCTCTATCCCTACGTAGATTCCTTCATGCAGCCGCAACAATTCGATTCGCTGATTAACATCGTTGGGGACAAGTTGGGCATCGACCCCGAAGGTTGCGTTGGCGAACTTGTACCTGGCCATCCCAACGTGACCACTCATGTTCCAATCATCCATGGCTGTGACAAGTTCTGCACCTTCTGCATCATCCCTTACCGGCGTGGGCGCGAAACCTCTCGCCCTCTAGAGGAGTTGGTTCATGAGTGCCAGATGCTCGTTCTTCGTGGCGTCAAAGAAGTCACTTTGCTGGGGCAGAACGTCGATTCCTACGGCCACGACCTCCCTGGTACTCCTGATCTTGGGGACCTCATGGAGGCGATTCATGATCAAGTCCCTGAACTCGCTCGCATCCGCTTTCTCACGTCGCACCCGAATGATATGAGCCAGCACATTATTGACACGATTGCGCGCTTGCCACGCGTGATGGAGAACGTGAATTTGCCCTTTCAGGCGGGCAACGACGAAGTTCTCGACCGCATGAAACGTGGCTACTCTAATGCTGAGTATCGAGCGCTGGTGGGCCGTGTTCGTGAGACTATTCCAGCGGTCGCGATGGTGACTGACCTCATCGTCGGCTTTCCCGGTGAAACTGACGAGCAATTTGAAGACTCCCTTTCCATGATTAAGGACATTCGCTTCGACAAGGTTCACGTGGCTGCCTATTCCACACGCCCCAACACGTTTGCTCAGCGCAAGATGGGAGATGACGTTCCTCTGGAGGAGAAAAAACGTCGCCTGAAGGCCATTGAGCAAGCTCAGGAGGCGGTACTAACCGAGATAAACAACACATACTTCGGAAGCGTACAGGAAGTTCTGGTAGATCGCCGTAAAGCCGGGCGCTGGCAAGGCCGCACCCGCACCGATAAATTGGTCTTCTTCGATCCACCTGACGAGTCAGGGCGCGATATGATGGGAGAGATGGTCAACATCCGTATTACTAAGACTACGCCTTGGTCGCTTCAGGGCAAGCTTGTAGGGGTTCCCGTCAACTTGTAAGTGACCTTTCAGTAGACGTTACTTCGGCCTTGCTTGTTCTGTTTTTCACAATCTGTATTGGCAGTTAATCTCTCCCTCAGTACCATCGGAGAGCGCTGCCCCTATGCAGCGACTAACGTCTCTCTTGGTGATAACAGACGATGCTCCAGCACTGGCACGGTACAGTCCAATTGATTCAACAAGCCCTAGCAGAAGACGAGATTGCTAGCGATCAAACTAGCGCCTTACTACCAGACGACCTCAAGAGTGAGGCATTCATGATGCCTAAGTCGAATGGCGTGCTCGCGGGCGTCGATATTGCTCTCGAAGTGTGGCGTCAAGTGGATCCGACACTGGAAACGGAAGTGCTGGTTCCGGACGGTACCGCCGTCAAGAAGGGCACAAACATCGCGCTTATCCGTGGACGCATGAGCAGCATCCTGCGAGGAGAGCGCACGGCTCTCAATTTCATCCAGCGCATGAGCGGTATCGCAACGGCCACCAATGAATTAGTGAAGGCTATTGAAGACCTTCCCAATACCATCCTCGACACCCGCAAAACAGTGCCAGGTTGGCGCCTGTTGGATAAATATTCCGTCCGGATGGGTGGTGGGCACAACCACCGTATGAGCACCGCTGATGGGATTCTCATCAAGGACAACCACGTCGCGGCCATGGCAACTCGAGGCGAAAGCCTCACCGACCTCGTTCGCCGTGCGAAGGCAACGGCGCCCCATACCATACGCGTGGAGGTCGAGTGTGACACCCTCGAACAGGTTCAAGAGGCCTTAGAAGCCGGAGCTGAGCTCATCCTGTTCGATAACATGACTAACGAGCAGATGGCCGAAGGAGTGCGCCTTTGCAAGGGGAAAGCGCTAACCGAAGCTTCCGGTGGCATAACCATTGAGTCTGTTCGAGGCATTGCCGAAGCAGGCGTCGACCTTATATCTTCGGGCGCGCTTACCCATTCGGTGAAGGCGCTAGACATCAGCCTCGAAGTCAGGCCGGAGGGAGCCTAGGCGTGCGGGCAAGCGCCCTCAGTTTCGTTGTACTGGTCGTTGTAGGCGCTTTCCTCTTCCCTCGTCATGAGGCCCCGCTTGCCGCCGTACCGGTGAAAGACCAGCGAGTCGTCTACGTGTCCCCGGATTATTCGGTCTTGACGATGCTGGCAGACGGTAAGGGCCGAGATCGCATCACCAGTGGCGCTTCTTCGGGTGGAGTGTTGGCCCAGCCGCTGTTGCAAGAAGACACTCACTTTACCTGGCCGGTGTGGTCACCTGACGGTCGCCGGCTCGTGGTCTCTCGCTTCTCTGGTCTAGATCAGAACCAGGTGGCCGCGCTATCGCTTATAGAGCCACCATCACGAGAAGAAAGGGTTCTTCAAATCAGTAGGCATGGATTGGTCGATCGGGTAGCTGAGGGAACGTTCCATTTCCCTCTCTGGTCTCCTGACGGTGAATTGCTGGCGCTGATCGCACCTAACGATGGCGGCACGGCGCTCCAGCTTTCGGTTACGGATTTGGACCGGCGAACCGTTGGTGTGGCGACTGGCGCTCCTCTTTACTTCACGTGGTCTCCTG
The DNA here is from genome assembly GCA_937901475.1 of uncultured Dehalococcoidia bacterium. GTDB lineage: Bacteria > Chloroflexota > Dehalococcoidia > Lucifugimonadales > Australimonadaceae > CALGTL01. The sequence goes on along the minus strand of CALGTL010000162.1, from coordinate 110,252 downwards.
ATTCCACACTCATTGCGATTCATCACCGGGAGCGGTTGTTGTTCCGGGACAGCGAAGGTGAGTTGTTTGACACGGGGAGACCGTCGATACGTTATCGAGTACCCGCAATCAGTGGAGATAGTGAAACACTCGCCTACGTGGCTGACCTTGGCGACGGCGAACGGCTTGTCACTAGGAAAATTGCCACGGCGGAAGAGCGTGATTTCACACTGGTACCCACAGAGGCAGCCTTCGCCTTCTCACCCGCCAGCCACGACACCCTCGCAATTGCCATCCGTTCCACCGAGAGGAGCGCTGTATATGGAGGACTCACATTGATTGATGTGGCCTTAGGCAAAGAGCGGATTGTGTATGACGACACAGTGTTTGGGTTCTGGTGGTCCCCGGACGGCACAAAAATCGCACTGGTAGGCACGAATTCTGATTCATTCACTTTGGTGGTTGTCGATGTTGCGACTGGCGAGGTGAGTAACCTTGCCAGTTTTATACCTTCACCGGAGTTTACGACGTACATCCAATTCTTTGATCAGTTTGGGTTGTCGCAGGACATATGGTCAGCGGACTCCACTGCAATTACCATCACAGGACTGATGGTCGTAGATGGAGAACGTACGCTTACGGACAAGGCATGGGTAGTTGATGTGACTGGTGAACGACAACCGGTGAGCCTGGCTGAGGCAGTGCTGGCCTTCTTCGTCCCAGCAGAACCCAGGCCTAAGTAAGGTTCGGTATGGATGGCCAATTAGTTCTAGCGCTGGCGCCATTGATTGTTTTGAGTGGTCTGTTGCAGATATTAGCGACCATTGATCTAGTAAGACGCGAGCGGGTTGAAATTGTAGGTGGCTCGAAAAAGCTGTGGGCACTGGGGCTGTTGGTCTTGCCTGTCGGCCCAATTGCTTACCTGTGGCTCGGACGCGATCAGCGCCTCAAACACAGAGACAACCTCTAGGCCTAGCTTTGCTCTTGGATGAGGCCAAATTGGAGCATGCATGCTCCTTTCCGGTAATGATTTAGGCATCGCGACCTCACTGGGTGTAATCAAGGCATTGGTTGAACTTCCGCCCTGAGCGGTTTGCACCATGGCTGCCCCGCGTGCCCTATTGGCATGCAATCAGTTATTGCGCTTTTTAGCCGCTATTTCAGAGAGCTCAGGAGGGATTGCGTTTTATACGCTGCTAAGTCGATCAGCGATGTTATCCAAGGAGAGTGCTGCGAGCGTCGCGACCTGCATGTCAGCTGCACCGAGGCTCATGCTCGCGGTGAGTGGGTTGGGTATCGCTACGCAGAAGAGGCCCGCGGCTTTGGCAGAGGCGATGCCGTTTGGGGAGTCCTCAAGAGCGACCGCTTCGTGAGGATTTACGCCTAATCGAGATGCCGCGAGGGCATAAATCTCCGGGTTGGGCTTGACCTCTGTGACGTCCTCTCTGGTGCATAGGGTCTGGAAGTGATGGATGAGACCAAGGCGGCGGAGGTGGCCGTGGACCCACTCGGCGGTGGAACTGGAAGCAACGCCAAGCCTGAGACCCAGGCGCTGCGCGCTGGCGATCTGCGTCGCTAGGCCGTCGATGGCCGGTAGTTTGCTTGAGATGCCGTGGTGTTCCTGGCGGGCCCGCTCGCGTAAGTTATCACGATCGACATTTCGCCCAATCTGGTGCTCAAGATCTAGGAGTATGCGGTCGCGGTGACCGGTACTGCCGATGATGTCTTCCCACGTGCGGAGCGCGAGTTCGCCGCCGTGCTCAGAAAATATCTTGCAGTACGCATCGAAGATAGACTGCTCGGTGTCGACCATGAGGCCGTCGAAATCAAAGATGAGAGCTTTCAGTGCCATGATATGGGACTATTGTCGCACTTCAGTTTTGAACAGGAGCAGCCGCGGACATATACTCCGGCCGTTTCTAGTAAGGGGAGTAGATATGCCAGAAATCAGTAACGAGGCTTTCGCGGCCTGGGCAGAGAGCGTGGGAGCGAAGGGTGACCAGGCGCATTTGGAGCAACTGCGCGATGAGGTGCAGGGGATGATGGGCCGTCTGGCGCACCTGGACGACATCGATGTCTCAGAGGTCGCGCCTGAGGATGCGAGTTTGCGCCACGACGGAGGTGTTGCATGACAAGTTCGCAAGACCTTACATCGTTGACGGTGGCTGAGCTAGGAGACCGTATCCGCTCCAAGCAGGCATCGCCCGTCGAAGTTGCGCAGGCGTTCGTAGCTCGGGCTGATGCACTCGAGCCCAAGCTCGGAGTATTCGTTACACGGTCGACGGAGCAGGCACTGGTTGCTGCGAAGCAGGCAGAGGCGGAGATTGCGGCAGGCGATTATAAGGGGCCGATGCATGGCATCCCGGTAGGAGTGAAAGACATCTACTGGACCAAGGGAGTGCGAACGACCTCGGGTTCCAAGGTCTATGCGAATTTCGTACCGAATCGTGATTCGACGGCGGTGGCGAGGTTGCGCGAGGCAGGTGCGTATTCGATTGGCAAGACGGGCACAGTGGAGTTCGCGTTTGACCCTACTGGGCGGAATGCGCACTACGGAATGCCTAAAAACCCTTGGCGCCTAGATTGCATGCCTGGTGGGTCGTCGTCAGGCTCAGGAGCGGGCACCGCGGCGGGTTTATTCCCTATATCGCTGGGCACGGACACGGGTGGGTCGATCCGCATACCTTCGGCGCTGTGTGGGCTGACAGGGATTAAACCTACGTTTGGACTCACCAGCCGTTTCGGGGTCACTCCGCTGTCGTGGAGCTTTGATACAGTCGGGCCGATGGCTAGGAGCGCTGAAGATGCGGCTATTGCTCTGAATGTGCTGGCGGGCTACGACCCCGAGGACCCCGGCTCGATTTACAGCGAGAAGGTCGATTACACCAAAGGATTGGACGGCGGTATACGCGGCCTGCGCATCGGCGTGCCGAAAGAGTACGTATGGGATGTCATCGACCCAGAGATGGAGGCGGCCTTCTGGAAGGCTATGGCGGACCTCGAAGAGTTGGGGGCCATTGTCGAAGAGATATCGCTTCCAGAGCTGGATTGGGTCCCCGCTATTGCTGCGGCCATGACGACAGTTGAGGCAGCGACGGTCTATGGCGATTTGGCGCGAAACCGAGGCGAGGACCTGGATTCTTCAGTGCTGCGCCGAGTGCAGAGTGGTTTCTTCGTCTCGGCTGAAACCTATATGCAGGCGGCCCGCGCTAGGGTTCTGTTCAGCCGGCGTATGAATGCAGCGTTCGGGTCGATTGACCTAATGGCGACTCCGACTGTGGCGATGCCCGCGCCGCCTCATAACGCGGAGCGTGTGTTGGTGGGGGGTGTCGATACGGCGGTGCGTGAGGCGTTGCTGCGCGATACTCGTGTTTTCAATGTGAGTCGTTTGCCTGCAGTTGCGATGCCGACGGGGTTCTCATCGAATGGCTTGCCGCTGAGCATGCAGATCGCTGCGCCGGCTTTCAAGGATGCGCTTGCGCTCCGCGCTGCGCACGCTTACCAACAAGTGACGGCGTGGCATCGAGCGAGACCTGTAATTTAGAAGGGGCCGAGTCACCGCAGAATGTTGTGGGTGCTGTCTATAGCAGACATGGAAAGCAGGGCAATGCGCGTGGAGCTGGTCGCGTCAATAGTGTTGAACAATCACTTAGCAAGTGGGTGCAGGCTGTGCGCTGCAAAGGAGAGGTGTGATGGCAGGTCTGGATGAAATCATGGAGAACGTTGCCCTGGCGAACCGAATGCTGTTCGAGATGGAATTAGCGGACGCATCGACCATCGAGCGCGGGCATGTGAGTTATCGACTGCCGGATGAACCAGGTAGGTTCGTCATCAAAGGCTTGGGGCCTGCGCTGTCTCAGACGTACGCCGAGCATATGGTGGTGGTGAACACCGATGGATTCAAGGTCAGCGGACCGCCGGAGATGAACCTGCCTAACGAGGTGAAGATGCATTCATGCCTTCTGCGCGAGCGACCGGAGATTAACTCAGTGGTTCATGTTCACCCTCGTTACACGGTGCTGATGAGCGTTTTGCAGGAGCAGTTGGGACCGATGTGTATCGAGGGGATGCCTTTATTTGCAAAGGGTATTCCGATGTTCCTGAGCCCACGTTTGATCATTCACGAGAAGGATGGAGCAGAGGTCGCAGAACTCATGGGAGAGTCAGACGCAATCATGCTGCAAGGGCATGGTGCAGCGACTGTGGGTGCAGATATGGAGGATGCGATGCTGAACATGCTGCATCTCGAAGAGCAAGCGAAGATGAATTATTTAGCGTTCTGCGCAGTGGGTCGGGACCATGCGGTGATAACGCCTGAGCAGCGGCAGGAGTTCATCGCGAACATGCGGACGCTGCCCGAGGCCGAGCATTTAAAGCCAGAACTCGCTCCGACTCCTCGCAAGCCTTCGGGAATCTGGAGCCATTACGCTGAAATGGCAGACATGTAACAGACGGCGTTACTGTTAAGTGAAAGCCTGTTGCTCGGTGACTATATTGTTCTTGAAAACCGGCGAACATTGATTTCAGGCCTTAGACCTTCAAGTCATACCACAAGCTCTGATGTATTCGTTGCCCAATTCTCAGAAGGTGTAGTACTCATCGGAGTTTAAGGCCCAGTGCACGTTAATCTCGGCTTGCGCTTAAATTTCCATTGAGTTCAAAAGTGCCGGAGATGAACCTAGAGATCATTGAGCGTTGGCACAAGAGAGCGGAAGTATTCGTAGGCGTGCGAGGCACGTTTGGACCAGTCAGAGGCGAACCGGGCCACGTATTCGGAATCGAGGGGCTCTGGGTCGCCTCCACTCATGATGGTGGCAATGACCTGCATGATGGCATTGCGCTCCAGGTAGACAGTGTTGGAGACCGCATGGTCGACACTGGGGCCGACTACTAGGATGCCATGGCCGCGTAGAAGCATGGCGTTGGCATCGCCGAGGCAGTCGGCTGCCTCTGAGCCAAGTTCCCAGCTGGTGATGAGGTCAGGCTTTTGGAAGATCGGTGTTTCAGGCCCGAAAGGCACTCCCTGGTTGTATATGGGTTTGATGGCTACGTTAGCCGCACCGATGGCTGTTGATACGAGTTGGTGCGTGTGGACAACGGAATTGACGTCGGGTCGGTTTTTGTAGGCACCGATGTGAAGCATGGTTTCGCGAGGCGGCACAGCGACGTTAATCACTCGGCCTTGTTGAGCCCCGGGATCCCACCCTCCAGAATCAGCAGAGATGTATTGATCCATGTCTACGATGACGATGTCGCCAGCAGTGACCTTATTGTGGGCGCGCAGAACGGGTTTAATCACAATCTGCTCAGTACCAGGGATGCGGGCGCTAATGTGTCCGTGGAAGTCCACAAGCCCCTGGTGGTCAAGGATGTGCGAACTGTCAGCGACCTGCTGTTTCAACGTATTGATTTCACTCTCGGTTGCCATGGTGTACTCCTTGTTCTTACTCAGTTCACGCTGAGGTTGCTTGTTCCTGTTCCTGTTCCGATTCCGACTCTGAGCTCGGTTTGAGCCCGGGCATGTGAGTTGGGCGCCTAGCCAACCACATGAGGAGTGTCGCTACCGCCATGATGCAGCCGGACGTGTAGAAGATGACTTCGTACTCCCCTTGTACGTCGTAGATCTGCGCGTAGAGGAAAGGTCCTATGCCTAACCCCATCATGGTGAAAGTGTTGGCGAATCCGGAGATGGCTCCGAACGAGCGGCGCCCATAGTAAGCGGCCATCATCATCATGACCAGCGCGCCCTCGCCTCTGGTAGTGGCACCGAAGAGAACGGAGAAGATGAGCACGCTGATGGGGTCGGCAACGATGCTGCCATAGAAGGCGAGGATCATGGCAGCAGCGCTGGCAGTGACAACGAGGACACGCTCATCGTAGCGTTCGGTGAGGAACCCCCATAGAGTTGAGGAGAGGGCGCCGCCAAGTAGGAATGCGGATGCGCCTGCTGCTGCGACTTGTGTGCTGAGGCCGCTTTCTTGGAAATGAGCCGACATGTGGAAGGCGATGCCACCCGAGGCAAGGGTTTGGAGCAACGAACCCCAGACAATCAACCACATAGTTTTTGTGCGAAGAGTTTCCTCGAGAGTCCACGATACCTCTGCACCTTGGTGCCTGGCATGGCCGTCGGACAGGCTGCCTTTATGGACCTCAATATCTCCGTCTGGTAGTAGTCCGATGTCTTCCGGTTGGCGTCGCATAATGAGCGGCATGGGGATGGCTAGAAGTGCGAGCGCGACCAAACCAAAGAGAGCTAGGACTGCGCGCCAGGGCATGCCTGTGGCAATCAGAGCTCCTGCGACGGAGGCGAGGACCGCTCCTCCAAGAGGCATGGCCATGGTCTGGAGGCCGAGCGCTCGGCCTCGCATGCGACGGAACCAGTTGACGGCGGTAGTGCGGGGGACGACGCCTGCCAAGAACTGGAGAGAGGCCATGCGGGCGAGGAAGAAAGCGATGTAAAGCTGCCAGATCTGCGTGACGAATAGCATGCTGGTGTACCCGACTGCATAGGTAACGACTCCTATAGTCATCAGCACACGCGGGCCGTAGCGGTCAGCTAGGCGCCCGATGAAAAAGGCAACCCCTCCACCAACAAAGGTCGCAATGGTGACCGCCCCTGCGATGGAAGCACGAGTCCAGCCGGTGTCATCTTCGATCGGCTTTAGAAAGACACCGAAAAATGCCTGACTAGTCGTACCCGCGAAAATGGCTGAGGCACCTGACAGGCCAATGATGTACCAGCCGTAGAAAATTCGAGGTCGTTTGGGTGGATTGGGGGCTGACATAGACGTAGGCAGGATATCAGGAGTGCAAGTCAGTAAGACATGGGTAGAGAGACTCTAACGAGAAGAGCTGCTCAAGTACCTAGGCCAGGACGGGCTGGTATCCAGCGTTGTGATTAAGAACAGTTGCACCTCGAAAAGAGCATTGCGTATTGAGAGGGTGCCTCAGAGGTACTAGAGAGAGGCTGCCACGAGCCCTTGCAGCAGTATGCGATGGCAGTGAGTTTCGTCTTTACAGCCGCAAAGGGCGGTGACGTTTTCATGGGCGCAACGCCGGATGAGAGCAGCGAGGGCCTCGATAGACTCAGGGTAAGTAGTCATCTCATGGAGATAACGGCGCTCGTATTCGGGCCAGTTGATGGTACGGGCGCGGTAGTTGGCTAGTAGTTCGCGAGTGGGGGCGAGGCTGCGTTCCCAGGCGTCGATTCTGTCCTTGCGAACGCCGCGTGGCCAGTAGCGCATGGTTAGGAGGCGGTAGCCGTCCAATGGCTCAGCCAGGTCGTAGATGCGTTTCGTGAGGATAGGCATTGGCTTGACTATGCTTGCAAGTGCTGGTGTGCACTATGGAACCCTGGTACGTGCTTATGGTCACGTTGAGCGAGGAATCCTGCGTAGGGAGCTTCAGCGAGTTCCCGAGCGTGGTGTTCGGGTTCGCATGCGGCGCCTACCCAAATGGAGCCGTTTTCGAAGAATTCTTTCTTCCAAACCGGGACGATGTGCTTGATGCGATCGACCGCATATTGGGTGGCGAGGAACGCCTCGAGCCGATGAGCTGCGCCTGCAGCAACAATCAGGCTGACATCACCAATCTCTAATCGCCCTACGCGATGGCGTGCTGCCATGGTAGGAACTCCAAATCGACTGACGGCTTCTTCGAGCACTTGTATGAGTACTTTGGTGGCCATGCGCTCGTCGGTTTCGTACTCTAGGTGGAGCACGCTTTCGCCTCCGGTTTCGTTGCGCGTCGTTCCCTCAAAGGTAACAATTGCACCGTTGAAGTCGCGACGTACAGCGTCGGCCATCTCTCTCGCGTCGACCTTTTCGTGGACCACCCGGACATCGACTCCGCCGCTGACGGGAGGGTAAAGGGCGACTTCATCGCCATCGTTGAGCGGGTATTGGGGGTTGGCGAACTCATCGTTGACAGCGATGAGGTGGGGCTTGAACGATGAAAGCAAGGAAGGAATGTCCGCCACGAGCTGCGTGATTAATTCTGCAACGGTGCCGCCATCGGCGACGATGATGTCAACATGGCTGGCGCCAGCCTGTTCACGATAGGAAGCGTATAGGCGTACATGGATATTCATGAGGAGATTATACGTGGAGTGAGATGAGCTAGTGGATGGCCCCTGCTCAGAGGCTGGAGGTGTACTCATAAAGCGCTGTTGTTATGCTGGAACGAATGGTGCGTTTACAAAAGCGGAGGTCAATATGGATGTTAATGAATCGGCTAATTGCGTAGCGAAGGGTTGCGATGGGGTGTTCATGCCGAAGCAAGGGCTTCCACCGACTCCTCCGGCCGAGGCTCGACGTTGGCGATTTGTCACCGCTACTGATGGAGAGGGGGAAGAGTGTGGCCCAATGGCGTTCTGCCCTGAGCACCATGACCTTGCTGAGTTAGCGAGCATTGGTGCGCATTCGCTTCATCATGCGGGTTGGGACTCCAAGGTGGCCCCCAAATACCAAGTTGTAATTCTCAAAGCTGACGGTACTGCGATTCCAGCTGACGAACCTGTGATGATTTTCCGAGCCCGTGACCCATTAGCTGCACCCGCTATCCGGACCTACCTCCAGCTAGCAGCAGGGGTCTTGAATGCCCCGGAACTCGAAATGTTGAAAAAGCGCGTCGTAGAGTTTGAATCGTATGCTGACAAGCGGATGCCGGGGTCAGCGTAGGCTGACGCTCACGAACCATGAATAGTCCTCTTGTACGATTCACTTTTGACCGTGATTAAGATTAAAAAACTCGTATGCTATCGCGGTGTATGCTTCGTCTATCGGGGCTTTGGGGAGGCGAATCATGCCGGGTATACGCGATGATCAAACGTTGTTCGAGCACGCTCGCAAGCAAATGGAAGGGGAATTCGCTCCCTTGGCGGCGCGCATGCGCCCTCAGACGCTCGCGGAGTATGCGGGGCAGCGGCACCTTCTAGGGCCCGGGCACATCCTAGAGAGGGCGATTCGGGAAGACCGGGTACCTTCAATGGTGCTCTGGGGCCCCCCGGGGGTTGGGAAGACGACATTGGCACGGCTTATCGCTGGCCTCACGAAGTCGCATTTCATCGCCTTATCGGCAGTGACATCAGGCGTCGCTGATCTGCGCCATGCAGTGGAAGAGGGCCGCGAAGAGTTCCTCAACAACCAGCGTGGCACGATTCTATTTATTGACGAAGTGCATCGATTCAACAAGTCTCAACAGGATGCCATTCTTCCTCACGTCGAGAACGGAACAGTAGTGTTTATAGGAGCAACGACGGAGAATCCATCGTTTGAGGTTGTTGCTCCATTGCTTTCTCGTGCACGCGTGTTGAAGCTGGAACCGTTAACCGATGAGCAACTAACCGAGGTGATTGACCGCGCGCTCGCCGATACCGAGCGCGGGCTGGGACATTCGAATGTTGTGATTGAGCCAGAGGCGCGCGCGTTCCTGCTCGAGGTTGCAGCGGGCGATGCTCGAGTGGCACTGAATGCGATCGAGCTTGCGGCGACCGTCACAACCCATGATTCCGGCGGTGTGAAGAACTTGGACCAGGCAACGATGGAGGAGGTTCTTCAACGTCGCTCGCCGATGTATGACAAGAGCGGAGACTCTCACTACGATACTATCTCGGCGTTTATCAAGTCGATTCGGGCCTCAGATCCTGACGCGGCGATTTACTGGCTCGCGCGGATGCTTGATGCTGGTGAAGACCCGATGTTCATTGCACGTCGAATCGTGATTTCGGCGTCAGAGGACGTGGGTATGGCCGATCCGCAAGCATTGTCCTTGGCGATGGCAGCCCAGCAGGCGCTGCACTTTATAGGATTGCCAGAAGGGGCGATTCCACTGGCAGAGATAACGATTTACCTTGCGACGGCACCGAAGAGTAATGCGTCGTACTTGGCGTTGAACCGGGCACGTGAAGAGTTAAGCAGCGGGCGCTATTGGCCGGTGCCTCTGCACCTGAGAAATGCTGCGACAGGGCTGATGAAGTCGTTTGGTTACGGCGAGGGATACAAGTACGCACATGACTACAAGGAGCATTTTGCGAGGCAAAGGAACCTGCCTCAAGAATTAGGCGATAAGCGCTTCTATGAGCCAGGAGACCTGGGTTACGAATCAATTGTGAAGGAGCGGCTTGAGGTGTGGTGGCAGGCTCCAAAGGGGAACGGTGACCACGAAGCTAAAACCTAGTCGTTCTGTGCACTATACGGTTTTGGCTACTTCACGGCTCAGCTGGGTTGTCAGGAAGCCGTACGCATGACTGTCGAGATTACATCGAGCGCCTCGTCAACGTCCTCAGAACTAATCCCGTTGCGTGTGACGAAACGGACCCAGTTGAAGCGACCATTGGCGAGGACCCCCCGTTCCTTGAGCGCATCTGAGAGCTCTGCACCATCGCCATCGCCGACCTCCATGTAGACGATGTTGGTCTCAATGGCAGTGGGGTCGACTGCGACACCGGGGATGCTCGCGAGGCCTCTGGCCAGCTGCTGCGCGTTGGAGTGGTCGTCGGCGAGGCGCTCGATCATGGTGTCAAGGGCGACCAGACCTGCGGCTGCTACGATCCCCGCTTGCCGCATGCCTCCACCAAGCATCTTCCGTACGCGACGCGCTTTGGCGATGAACTCACGATCGCCTACGAGGACGGAGCCGACTGGGCATGATAAACCTTTGGAAAGACAGAAGCTAAGGGAGTCTGCGACAGAAGCAAGATCGGCTGCGGGAACACTCAGGGCGACCGCGGCATTCCAGATCCGAGCTCCGTCGATGTGGATAACCATGTCATGGTTACGGGCTATATCGACGATGGGTTGCATTTGCTCAACGCTGAGGGCAGCACCGTTGCCACGGTTATGGGTATTCTCCAGGCAGAGTAATCGAGGGCGAGGAAAGAGACCAGAGGCCGGGGAGATGGTTGATTCGAAAGCGTCCGTATCAATCAGTCCACGGTCGTTGTTGGGGATTGGGCGCATCTGCACGCCACCGAAGGCGGGGATGGCACCCATCTCGTTGACGAGCAGGTGCGCGTCGGCACCCATGTAGGCTTCATCGCTGCGTTCGCACCAAGCAAGGGCTGCTACTAGGTTGCCCATGGATCCACTACTTACGAAAAGGCCAGCCTCTTTGCCAAGCCGCTCTGCTGCGATGGCTTCAAGCTTGTTGACGGTGGGATCTTCACCGTAGACGTCATCACCCACAGGAGCTTCAGCCATCGCTTTGCGCATTTCTGGCGTGGGCTGGGTAAAAGTGTCACTGCGAAGGTCGATGACGTCGGGGACAGTGGCCATGGGGATATCTCCTTGGGTGATAGAGGCAAGTGGTTGGATTTGGCAAAGCCAAACGGCGCGTCTTGTCTGAAGATTCTAGTAGAATCGAAAGCGATGTGGAGTTTTCTTTCTCGTAACCGTTCGCTGCTCGCTGTCGCTTTGACCGTGTTCGTTCTGGATCAGGTTACTAAGGCGATTATTGTGGCACAGCTGCCGCGTGGAACGTCTTGGCCCGATTCGGGCTTCTTTCGATTCACGCACATCGGTAATACTGGCTCCGCATTTGGGCTTTTCGAAGGCCAGAATTCAGTTCTGATAGGTGGCGCCGTTCTGGGCCTCTTCGTTTTGACGTATTTCTATCGTTCGCAACCAAACCCTGGATTGCTGATTAAAATTAGCATAGGCCTGATGATTGCTGGAGCGCTAGGTAATTTGACGGACCGCGTGCTCCGCGACCATGTGGTGGATTTCTTTGATGTCGGTCCGTTCTGGATATTCAATATTGCAGATTCCTCTATCTCTGTAGGGCTGGTTGCGTTGGCGGTGAGCGTGCTGCTGATTGACCAGGGGGCACCTGCTGAAGAGAAGCAACTCGTGAGCCTCAGAGCAGAGGACGCAGAGGCGCCCGATGACGACCAGCCCGCCTAATCGCACATTCGACGTTGCGTCAACGGACAATGGTGAGCGGGTCGACCGCTTCGTGCAGATGCGCTGCCCTGAACTTAGTCGCAGCCGAGGAGCTGCGCTAATCCGCGAAGGCTGTGTGATGGTGAATGGCGTAAAAGTTAAGCCATCAAGCGCGGTTCACCACGGTGATAGCGTAGAAGTGATCGTGCCACCGCCTATCGCGATTGGTCTTGTTGCGCAAGATATACCTATTCAAATCGTATACCAGGACGAACATATGCTGGTGATAGATAAGCCAGCTGGTCTTACGGTGCATCCCGCTCCTGGTCATCCTGATGGAACACTCGTGAACGCGTTGATGGCGTTGGTTTCTGATCTTTCAGGGATCGGTGGGGAGATGCGCCCTGGAATAGTTCATCGCTTGGACAAGGACACGTCGGGTCTGATGATGGTGGCTAAGGACGATGCAGCTCACCGTTGTCTTTCAAAGCAACTCAAGGAGCGCAGGGTGCGCAAGACGTACTTGGCGCTGGTGGTGGGTTCGTTGAAACAGGACTCAGGAACGATAGACGGACCGATAGGTCGTCACCTGAAACACCGTAAGCGCATGGCAATAATCGAAGGCGGACGTGCTTCGCAGACGAATTACAGTGTGGTACACCGCTTTGATGGATTCACATTGGTGGAGGCGCAACCGGTGACGGGACGCACGCATCAAATACGAGTGCACCTCACATCACTTGGGCACCCGCTGGTCGGGGATGCGGTGTACGGGAAGGCTTCACCGTTGGTGGGGCGTCATTTTTTGCATGCAACGCGCCTAGGCTTTTATGTGCCTCCTGATGAACAGGAATGGCGTGAGTGTGAGGCCGCCTTGCCAGCGGACCTGCAGGCCGCGTTAGACGCGATCTAGAGTTGGGTTTTCCTAGTATTGGTGAGCAGCATGCGAAGACACGGAAGCCGAAGATGGCGACTGTAGAGCTTTAGGTGGATATTCTTCTCAGATATTTCTCTTTGCTTCGATTACGCCGGGCTGTGTTCGGGCGGCGTATAGGGAGAGATTGGCACTATGGTTCAGGGCCGTGTTGTTTGGTAATCCCCCTTCCGGGCTATTGAGCACGCCTATAACATGAGTGCATGATTAATCACGTTCGCGTTCGTTACGCACCTAGCCCCACCGGGGAACCTCACCTCGGCAACATTCGCTCCGCGTTGTTCAATTGGCTTTACGCTCGTGCTTCCGGTGGCCAGTTCATTGTGCGAATCGAGGACACAGATCGTGCACGGCTTGTGGAAGGGGCACAGGACTCTATCCTTGATGCGCTGCGTTGGCTGGGCCTGGACTGGGATGAAGGCCCGGGGATGGAGGGGGAGTACGGCCCATACATACAGTCGGAGCGCCAAGCTTTGGGGATCTATCAAGAGCACACAGACTGGCTGATAGAGAACGATTTCGCTTACCAGTGCTATTGTTCGCCTGAGCGGCTGGCCGCGATGCGCCAAGCGCAGCAAGCCGCAAGTAAGTCACCAGGCTACGACAGGCATTGTCGTGACCTTACGGAGAAAGAGCGGGCCGAGTTCCTGAAGCAAAGCCCTTCGCCGGTGGTCCGCTTCAAGATGCCGACTGACGGTGACATCGTGATTGACGACGTTGTGCGCGGTGAAGTGAAGTTCGACAGTGCATTGCTCGATGACTTTGTGATTCTCAAATCTGACTCTTTCCCCACCTATCACCTCGCAAATGTTGTGGATGACCACCTCATGAAAATCACTCATGTTATGCGAGCGGAGGAGTGGTTGCCTTCGGCTCCGCGCCACAAGAAGCTGTACGAAGCGTTTGGTTTTGCGATGCCAGAGTTGGTACACCTGCCAATCATCCTAGGGCCTGATCGATCTAAACTCTCGAAGCGCCACGGGGCGACATCGGTTATCTACTACCGAGACCAAGGCTACTTGTCGTCGGCGATGCTGAACTTCTTAGCAATGATGGGTTGGTCGCTCGACGATTCATCAGAGATATTGTCAAGAGAACAACTCCTTACCTACTTCACACTGGAACGTATCCATGCCAGTCCGGCGGTCTTCGATAAGGACAAGCTGGAGTGGTACAACGGGATGTACATCCGAGACATGGATCCGAAGACATTGTCCGAGCAGTTGATCCCGTACTTGGAGGCGGATGTCACCGGGCTTCCTGCAAGCGTTGCACGGCCCATTGACCGTGAGTACCTAACCGCTATCGTGCCGCTGGAGCGCGAGCGCTTGAAGCGCTTGTCCGAAGCACCAGAGATGTTCGAATTCTTCTTCACTGATGACCTCGAGTATGACCAGGCGCTGCTTATACAGAAGGGCATGGATGCAGATGGTGCCCGCGCCGCGGCTGAGCAAGCGTTGGCAGTAGCCGAGGCTGCTTCTGACTGGTCTACGGATGGGCTTGAGGTGGCGTATCGTGCGCTGGTTGAGGAGACTGGACTGAAGGCGGGGCAGCTTTTTGGCACTATCCGGACGGCAATCAGCGGTCGGACGGCTACTCCTCCTCTCTTCGACATGATGTCAGTGCTTGGGCGAGAGCGTGTGATTGCTCGCCTGCAGGCTGCTGCCCGCGCTCGTTGAACCCCGAATAGTCTTTTTCCCCCTGAGGTTCGCGCTCCGGTCGCACGGACTTCGCCTTCAGTCGTGAAGGTCGATTGACCGCTTTGGTGGTGGTCACAACACTCTGCTTTGATAGCCTTCGTTAAAACACCGACCTCAAGAGGAGTAAGTCATGGCTGCATATGTAATCGCAGAGTTAGAAGTGACCAATCCTGAAGGCTATGAAGCCTATCGAAGGCAGGTTCCGGCGACGCTTGAGAAGTACGGAGGGAACTACATTGTGCGCGGTGGTGAGATTGAGGCAATCGAAGGTGAATCAGCTGGCCGTATGGTGATTTTGCAATTCGAGGACGTGGCTGCGGCTAAGCGCTGGTACAACTCACCGGAGTATCAACATATTGTCGGGTTACGGAAGGCGAATAGTACGGGGAGGCTCACCCTAGTTGAAGGCGTTTAGCTTGGCGAGCACTTGGGCGTTTTGCTAGGATTAAGGGCGCACTGGGGATTCGGCTAGCGGTAGGCCTCCTGACTCTGGATCAGGCAACAATGGTTCGAATCCATTATCCCCAGCCAGTCGATTGTTAAAGCAAGGGCGAGGCATTCATGCCTCGCCCTTGCTTTGTTGCAAGTACTATTTTGTTGCTATGAGAAATAATCGCCGAAAAGGTAGCAGCGTGGTGCCATCAGCGCGACGTGGGTAGGAGGGGCCTACTCGTTCGGAGTATTCGTTTAGGAACGCAGACGCTTCTTCTTCACTGAGAGTGTCGAGTATCGGGCGTAGGAAACTGCCTTTGGTGAATTCGACGACGGGGCGATCCCCTTCCATAGCTTGATAGTACTGCGTTTCCCAAACATCGAGATTTGAGAACATGGGCCTTAGAAGGTCGTAGTAGAAGGCTGGCGGTTGAGTTGGGGTTTCGTTGAGGAGCGGTAGGAGGCGTTCCCGCCAGCCGTGAGCACGGATGGTATCGAAGATTGTGGTGTGGGATGGTTCACCGAAGTTGCGAGGCATCTGAACCGCAAGCACTCCGCCTTCTGTGAGCAGGTTCGCGAGGCGAGGGAACAATTTATCGTGCTCGCCAAGCCAGTGCAACGCAGCGTTGGAATAGAGTAGGTCTGGCGTTGTGCTCGGCTGCCACTCACGTAAGTCACCGTGCTGCCAGTTGATGTCGGGATATTCTTCACGAGCGCGATCGAGCATGGGTATCGAGCCGTCCACTCCTGTGATGCTGGCTTCGGGCCAGCGCGCTTTGATGTGCACGGTGGCAGTGCCAGGACCGCAACCGAGGTCGTAAACGTTGCGCGGGGCATCCAGAGGTACGCGCGCTAGTAGATCGAGAGCAGGGCGTAGACGTTGGTTACCGAACCGTAGGTACTGTGTGGGGTTCCAAGTGTTCATGTTTCTGCTTTCCTAGTCGCGAATTGGGGCAAGGTTGTTGACCCAAGAAGATGACGCTCGCACGGTTCTAATGAACAAGTTTGCGTTCATAACGGAGGTGGGAATCGCATAAAGGCTGCCCGCTACCTGGCTGCCCCAGAAGAAATAGTTGTGAGAATGACTGTCTACTGTATAGCGCTTTCTGATCGCGAGGGGTCATCATAAGCCTGGGCTGGCAAACATTCGAGGGAGGTTCATATGGCAACGGCTAAGTTTGCGCAAGAGCGCATTCTAGATGATGTCCCGGCAATCATATTTGAGCAACTGTCGAAGAGTTATGGGTCCGGCGTTTTGGCATTGGACTCGCTGACGCTGACAGTGCCACGCGGCGAGATATTTGGATTCCTGGGGCCGAATGGAGCAGGGAAGTCTACGACGCTCAGATTAATGCTTGATTTGCTGCGTCCGACTTCGGGGCGCGTAAGGATTTTCGGCGTGGACAGCAAAGACGGTTCGCTAGAGGTGCGCTCGCGGACCGGGTACCTTCCAGGGGACTTGACGGTTTACCCGAACCTGACGGTGCGTGCCTCGATTGATCTCTTTAGCGCGCTGCGGCCCGGTTGCGTGAGTGAGACGTACGTGGCCGAACTCTGTGAGCGTCTCAGCCTAGATGTCAATCTCCGCAATCGTGAGCTCTCGCAGGGGAATAAACAAAAGGTGGGGATAGTTTTAGCGGTGATGGCTCGGGCGGAGTTGATTATCCTCGATGAACCAACTAACTCGCTTGACCCACTAGTACAGCGCGAAGTGCTTGAGATATTGCGCGAGGCACGCGAACAAGGATCGACAGTGTTTTTCTCTTCGCACAACCTCACAGAAGTGGAGCGTATCTGCGACCGTGTCGGTATGATTCGCAACGGCAAGTTGATTGAGGTGAAGCGCATTGAGGACCTCGTGTCGAAGCGGTTGACCATGCTGAGAATTGAATTCAAAGAGCCTCCGCCGCTCGATATATTTATGGGACTTAATGGAGTCAAGGAAACATTCAGGAGCAACGCAGGGCGAGAAGTGCACCTGGAGGTGTCCGGTGAGTTAGATGGGGTAATCAAATCTGCGGCGGAGCATCGAGTGGTGGCGATGGAGAGTGGTCAGCTTTCCTTGGAAGAGGAATTCATGGCCCTTTACGAGCATGGCACGGACGCACGAGAAGGTTTTTATGCTTGACCCACTGTTTAGGAAATCTATGAGAGACCTACGCGTGCAAGTGCTGAGCTGGGGACTTGGCATGGGAGCGATGTTAGCTCTGACGGTGTTTATGTTCCCTAGCCTCGCTGAACTCTACGGGCCACTTATTGATGGGCTCCCGGAGGCCTGGGCAGGATTCATCGGGGAAGCGGACACCGGCACGATTGAGGGATTCCTCAGCCTTGAATTCTTTAGTCGCGCACCACTTGCGTTTGCTGTCTTTGCGATTCTTTCGGGAGGGTCGTTGATAGTAGGGGAAGAGACGAATGGAACGATGGACCTGCTGCTTTCGCAGCCAATAACACGCTTTCGATTGCTGATCGTAAAGTTTAGTGCGTTCACCGCGGCCCTGGTCCTAATGATTGGCATTACCGCTTTAGGATTTGTTATCCCGGCGATTTTAATCGGCGAGGTGGACTCATTTGGGCGATTCGGCAATGCTTTTTTGTTGCTTTTGCCGTTCGAGATGATGGTTGCGCTCGCTGCCTCATTGGTTGCGCAATTGTTTGCCAGTCGCCTCGCGGGGGGTACCATTCTTGCAGGGGTACTTGTGGCTTCCTATATGCTCGATGCGCTTTCCGGCCTGAGCCAAGCGCTCGTGGAGATCCGCCCTTTGTACATTACTTCGTACTTCCAGGGAGCAGAGGCACTCAGTGGGGATGTATCGTGGGGGTACCTTGGTTTTTCCCTGACGGCGGTCGTGCTGCTGGCGACAGCGAACGTTTTATTCTTCGTGCGCCGTGACGTAGGCGTCGATGGCAGGCTACGCTTGCCGAGGTTACGGTTCTCGCGCGCGGGCGCGGGCGAGAAGTAGAGACAGCTTATTTCTGGCGACCAGCCCAGCAGGACTCGGAAGCGTGTAAGCTTCCGGTTGAAGAGTCGTTTTGAGGAGCTACCGTGCAGTATCGCGAGATTGGTAATACAGGGATTCGTGTTTCAGAGATTGCATTCGGCGGCGGCGGGAACGCTGGGCTAATGGTCAGCGGGACGGCTGAGCAGCAGCTTGTGGCAATTGAACGGGCATTAGAGCTTGGAATCAACTATTTCGACCAAGCGCCTGATTATGGCAATGGAACTTCAGAACTCAACCTAGGGTGAGCTCTGAAGCAGCTGGGCGTGCGCCCCTACATCACGACGAAAGTTGAGGTGCGCGAGGAGAACCTCGGGGATATCGCTGGCCACGTGGAACGCGGACTTGATGAGAGTTTGAAGCGTCTCGGTGTGGACTACGTGGACTTTGTCCAGATTCACAACGGTCCGGTGATGCACACTCCTAAGCTGGAAGGCCGCTCGTACACCCATCTGTCGATTGAGGACTACTTGCGCCCCGGAGGAGCACTTGAAGGGTTGCAGCGAGTTCAGGCTGCGGGAAAGGCGCGCTTCATAGGTTTTATTACACGAGGGAATGATGCGGATGCAGCGCGGCAACTGATAGACACGGGGATGTTCAATCTCATTAATGTGTCTGTGAATCTAATCAATCCGTCAGCGGCGGGGTTGCCGAACGGCATGAGGGTCAATCAAGACTGGGGCGGAATCCTGGGATACGCAAATGCTCATGGTGTTGGGGCAGCGGTATATAGCCCGTTGGCCAGCTGGTACTTGAGCGATGATGGTGCGTCAGGTGGTGACCCGCACCCGATGGGGTATGGCGTGCGTACGCCTGAATCTGGTGCGCTCGGGCGTCACCAAGCGCGGCAGTTTGCTTTTCTGTCGAAAAACCTACATCCAGATACTCAGGAAGACGACCACGATTTGGCCCAGGCGGCACTCCGCTACGTGCTGTCACTAGAGGGAGTGTCATCAGTGCTGGGTGGCTTTTCGGATGCTCTGCAGGTTGTGGAGAATTCAGCCGCCTCTGGCCGCGGTCCTTTGTCTGAGGCAAATATGGCACGGATCGAGATGGTATGGAGAGGCAATTTCGGGTTGGAAGCCTAGTTCGAAACCCCGCTCGCTCAGCGAGCGAAGTGCCGTTATAATGACTGAGTCTGGCCAATCCCTTCGGGGGTTTCTGCGTGGCGCATTCGTCTAGTGGCCCAGGACATCGCCCTCTCAAGGCGAAGATCACGGGTTCAAATCCCGTATGCGCTACCAGGCGCAGGACGCTGTCCTGCATCCACTTTTAATTCCTCAGCATAATCTTGAATTATTCCTAGCAAGAAGCTACGTCTTGGTGTGATCAGGTAGAGCAGTTATTGGAGATAGTTTATCGATTGAATCGGTGCCCGATGCCCGAGTGAAGGACTCTGGTATTCAGCCTCACTCGATTTCTGTAAAGAGTAATGCAAAGCCCGCCGGAAGCGGTGGGCTTTGCGTTGCCTGGCCGCTTCCACTAGGTATTAATTATGACGGATGCGGTTGAGATACGAACGGTTGTAGAGAGCGATACCGTGAGTGCTCTGGCACTATGAAGCCAAATCGTCGTTCTCCATTCATACTCTGTTGCTTTGTTGCTGGTGGAATTACGGATTCAGCGCTATGGCGAATTGTTCGTAGTTACTGAGGCTGGAAGTAATATGGTATGACCCTTGATGAGAGGGAGCGCTGATATGGTGCTTATATTTACCGGTTCGAGATAGTTCTTGGATTTTGTAGGCGCGGTTTGGCAAGTTAATTTACGGCCTAAGTAAAACTCTGCTTGGGGACGATAGGATACCTACCGTTGCCGACTTAGCCGACCACGCAATGGAGTTGAGTGCGTTGACCTAGGGTTAGGTGCAGCGTATCTTGCTCGAAACACCGGTGCATGTGCCGGACATTAATGGCTTGAAGAGGTACAAGAATGGCTGATAAGGCGTTAGTGGCGGCAAAGATTGCCTCCGGTGAGACTGAACTTAGAGAAATTCCGCTTCCTGAGATTCCAGTAGACGCAGCGTTGATGAAAGTTGAAGTCGCGGGCGTTTGAGGCAGTGACGTCGGTGGGTACCACCGACACATGAAGGGCGGAGCGGTTGTGATGGGTCACGAGAACGTGGGTTACCTGATCAAGGTGGGCCGCGTGTTTGCTGATCGTTGGGACGTGAAAGAAGGAGACATGGTCGCGCTGGAGGAGTACCTTCCGTGCGGCTACTGTGAATTCTGTCGCATCGGCGAGTATCGACACTGCTTTGCGACGGATTCATCTGCAAACGACAATGCAATTCGCTATGGTTCGACTTCGGTAGATGTTGCGCCGTCGCTTTGGGGTGGGTACTCGCAATACCTGTTCATCCCGCCCAACGCTGCATTGCACAAAATCCCTGCAGGTGTGAATGCCGAAGAAGCAGCGATGGCTTTGCCGATGGGCAACGGCGTGCAGTGGGCGCTTATGGAGGGGCAGGCGGGCTTCGGTAGCAAAGTGCTTATTCAGGGTCCAGGGCAGCAAGGGCTGGCGTGTGTTGTCGCCTCCAAGAAGGCGGGCGCGGACTTAATCATAGTTACAGGTACCAGCAAGGACGTGAAGCGCTTCGAGGTTGCGAAGCTTCTGGGCGCTGACGTGGTAATCAATGTTCAGGAAGAAGACCCGCTAGAGCGGATTAAAGAGCTAACTGGTGGTGGCCCAGAGGCGGGAGTGGACACGGTGGTCGATTGCACGTCACACGCAGGCATAGCGCCGACTTTGTTATCGGTCGAGGCGACGAAGCGCAAGGGCGGCATCATGGTGGCGCAGGCGGAGACCCCATTATTTCCCGACTTTCCGATCGGGCGACTCACGCGCAAATACATGACACTGAAGAGCGCCCGGGGCCACAGCTTTGACGCAGTGGAAAAGGGATTACAGATCATCGCATCGCATCGATTCCCTCTGGAGCAGATGCGCACGCACACATTCGGCCTGAAGGACGTCGATATCGCCATACGGGCGGTTGCCGGAGAGGGCATAACGGACGCTATCCACGTGTCAGTTCATCCCTGGCAATAAACTCGCTCTGGCAATTTGGGGATATTCCCCATAGTGGGACTGGACATGAGATTAAGAGAGGATTAGGGAAGAACAAAAAGGTGAATTCAGAATCACTGAAGAACTGGCAAGAAATCAAGTAATTGCGAAGCGATGGCAACTGACGTCTTTTAGCTCTATTTCACCGAATGAAGAACTCCCTCTATAGAGGGAGTTCTTCTGATTAAGGCTAGAGGGAATGGGTAGTAGTAGATTGAGCGCTACAATGGGGACCTGCTGCGGGTGCAATATGCTTGCGAAGCTAGTACAACTTGAATCCGGCCACATCCGGCTCTGCCTGGTGTGACTCATGGGGGTTGCATGGAGAATCGAAGACGACATCAGCCTCAGCCTTCGGGTCCCGTTCCGCTCGACGTTGATTGGCAGGCGGTAGGTGCGATTGTAGATGAGATTCGTGCCCGATTGTCTAAAGCTGGCGGTAAGGATCAATCTGATGCGCTGAAGCGAGCATACGGAGATGGCGTGCCGTGCTACGGCATAAAACCTGCTGATTTACATAACATAGGGATGGACTACGTTCGTAGATTGCGCTCCCCTGGCTATGCGGCATCGGTTGCGGTTGCGGAGGACTTGTTCAAGACGGGGAACCTCGAAGAGGGACTGATAGGCGCTCAGTTGATAGGCGCGAACGCCCGCCACATCGGGGGGAGCGACTTCGAGCGTTTCCATCAGTGGGCCGCGCACCTCACGAATCCCCAGACAGCGGATGCTCTGGGTACGATGTGCATCTCACGCTCGATGTCAGGAAAGCCATCTATTGCGCTGCGTCTTCTGGAGTGGGCGAAATCAGGCCCCAAGCCTAAGCGGATAGCAGCGGTATCCTCGTTTTCGCCTCTAGTGCGGGAGGGGAGATTCATGACTGATGCACTGACGGTCGCTGAACCGTTGATGACTGACGAGGACGAGGATGTGCAGAACGCGGTCGGGATGATGTTGATGGAGATGACGAGACTCCAGGCCCCGCGCGTGGTGGAGTTCCTTGGTCCGTGGAAAGGCAAGGCACCGAAGATCATCATCCATCTGGCCGCGACGAAGCTTACAGGCGAGGATCGAGCAGCGGTGCTCGATTGATGACAGTAGCAAACCCGGTTGTGAAGCAGAGACTGACTAAAGGGAAACGCCTTTATCGAGGAGTAATGTTCGGGGTTATGGTAGGAGTGGTTGGTGCAGGGATGTCCATAATTCCTGCGTTATTCGTGCAATCAATCTTCATCGGTAACCTTCAGCGTTGTGAGGACCAACAGCGATTCGACATAGCCGCTTCGGGAGCGATCGAGACTACGTGCGGCGAGGACCTCGCCGATCAGCCAGCGTGGGTCCCCCCTGCGTTGATTGCAGGAGGTGGTCTTATGGGCATATTGAGCGGGTTCGGCTACGGAGTCGTGTCGCCTACAGCTGCTCCGAAGCGCCTAGAAGATCAAGATAAGACCTGGCTGCCGTTCTGATAGCCCGGAATTCCTTCTAATCGCCACGCCTAATTCCTAGTAAATCACCCTTATTTACTGCTATTTTTACCTAAGAGCCTGCCACCAGTTACGCGTGACAGAAGTGAGCAGGGGACTAATAATGCCGCGATTCAACCCTCTGAAACTAATTATCCACACAGCCTTGATCAGCGCTTTTGCGTTGTTGCTGGGGGCGTGTGGCTTGCTGACAGAGGAGACCTTCATCGTGTACTCCGTTGGTGAAGTGGGGTCGCGCGACATCGTCGTGGCCCGAGCGGACGGTACTGACCGTCGGATAGTTATAGCTGGGCCCTCGGATGACTTCGGAGCAGTGTGGTCTCCGGATTATTCGCGGATAGCTTTCCTGACAAATAGGGACGGCAATGTTGAACTGTACACAGGGTTCCTAGATGGTTCGGCCGCCACTCGAGTGACGCACACAGGTGTGGATGAGTCACAGCCGACGTGGTCACCGTCTGGGGATAGAATCGCATATGTTTCCCCCGATTCTGATGGCGTTCCTAGAGTGCATTGGGTTCGTTTCAGCGACCTTCTCCCTAACAGATTAATCTTCGAGAGCGATAGTGAAGTTGATCCTGCTTGGTCTCCTGACGGGACGTGGATTGCGTTCGCCGGGCTCGATACTAATGGCAAGTCCGAAGGACTGTTCCTGCGAAACCCTGACGGTGTCAACCGACTCCAGTTTTCAGCATCGCCCGATCGCCATCCAGTGTGGTCACCTGATGGGAAGAAGCTAGCATTCACCTCTACCCGCGATGGGAATAAAGAGATTTACGTGATACAGGTGGGTGCTGATGGTCCTGAGGGGCAGGCAGTGCGAGTCACGAGCAACCCTGCGAGTGATTTCTCGCCATCGTGGGCTCCAAACAGTAAACGGGTGGCATTCATCTCTGATCGCGGTGAGAGCCGGGATATATTCACGGTGTCGGATAAGGGTGAAGAACTGCAGGCGCTGACGAAAAACCAGATTGATGAGATTGACTTGGTGTGGGGTCCAACAGGGAAGATGGTTTTCGAGTCTCGACCTTCGGGAAAATCAGAACTGTTCGTTACCACAGTCGAGAGTGTTCAGAATCGGTTGTCAGTGGGTGACACCGCCGCATCGCAACCTGACTGGTAGCGCGCGGCCCCTACTTGACGGCGCTTCCTGCAGCCGTGATACAACGACTCAATGACTTTGGGCCAATTCGAATATTCGATTGATGATGACTGGGTGAGCGCGTCTGCCACTCGTAATTTCCTGTTGCGTGACCCGCTAGTGGACTGGTTAGCGCGGTATGGACGCACGCATAAATTTATGCGCGACGATGAGCAACCGGACTACGATGAGCGATTGGAGTTTGCGCCGTTCATCATGGGGCGAGGAATTGCGTTCGAGGCCGCGATTGCTGATTATTTCCGGACGCTATCGC
The DNA here is from genome assembly GCA_937901475.1 of uncultured Dehalococcoidia bacterium. Lineage (GTDB taxonomy): Bacteria > Chloroflexota > Dehalococcoidia > Lucifugimonadales > Australimonadaceae > CALGTL01. The sequence continues at coordinate 86,361 of CALGTL010000162.1, read as the reverse complement.
CAGTGTTGGTTATCACCGATGACTACCGACGTATTCGCGACCCGGAAGCAGCACGAGAGACCTTTGCAGCGATGGCTGCAGGCCATCCGGTGATCCATCATGGTGTTCTGCATGACGTCCAGACGCGGACATATGGTGCACCGGATTTCTTAGTGCGCTCAGATGTACTAGCCCGGTTTTTCCCTGGAGGGCTGCCTTTGAATGCTCCGCTGGCCAGCTCACCTCTGCTGGGCGGTCTGTACCACTATGTTGTTGTGGACGTGAAGTTTACGATGCTGCATTTACTGGTATCAGGCCAGGTGGGGAACGGGGGCTCTTCCTCTGCGTACAAAGGCGAATTGTTCATCTACAACCGGGCGCTTGGGAATACCCAGGGCTATATGCCTGAAACGGCATTCCTTTTGGGCCGTGGATGGGAGCAGACAAGTAAAGGTGTGACCTCCCGCGTGGATAGCGCCTTCGACAGGCTTGGACAAGTGGTGATGGATTCTGTTCAAGGGGCAGGCGTAGATGCTGCCGTAGAATGGGTGCGCCGCGTTCGACGTGAAGGCGGAGACTGGGAGGTTTTACCTGCCCCAACCTTGCCGGAGTTGTACCCGAATGCGACGGTGGATAGCGACTTTCCGTGGCATGGCGCCAAGAGCATAATTGCCAAAGAGCTAGATGAACTGACAATGCTTTGGCAGGTAGGTGTGGATAAGCGAGATGCTGCTGTCAATAAGGGAATTACTCGCTGGACCGACCGGCGGGTGACGGCGGAGTTGCTGGGCGTGACTGGAGAGCGGACGCAGCCGACGTTGCAGGCAATCATTGAGGTTCACCAAGACGCGAGTGCTCCCCCGATCCTCCCCGCGAAAGTGACAGTGGCTGAGGATGAGTGGCGTGCAGTTCCGTCAATAGAGTTCTTTGTGGATTTCGAGACGGTGAGTAATCTCAACGACGACATGGTAAATATCCCGGCCCAGCATGGCCAACCACTTATCTATATGGTCGGTTGCGGGCATGTGCAAAACGGTGACTGGACGTTCCGAACGTTCACTACAGCTACGTTGACGGAGGACAGTGAAGCCGAGATGATCGACGCTTGGCTCGCGCATATGGACGAGGTGTCGACGGCAGCTGGGGGCGAACAACCGCCACGCGTGATTCACTGGTCAGCTGCTGAGCCATCGTTCTATCAAACTTCTTACGATTCTGCGCGGGCACGTCACCCTAGGAAGAGCTGGCCTGATTTGGCCTGGTTCGATTTGCTGGACCGGGTGTTCAGAGCTGAGCCAGTGGTGGTCCGTGGTTCGTTGGGCTTTGGGCTGAAAGCTGTAGCAAAGGCTGCTTATGGCCATGGACTGATCGAGACTTCTTGGGGTGAAAGTAAAGTAGACGGCCTTGGCGCAATGGTTGGCGCATGGTGGTGCGACCATGAAGCAAGGAGGCAACATGTGTCTATGCATGAGATCGACCTCATGAAAGAGATCGAGCAGTACAACGAAGTGGACTGTAAGGTGATGATGGAGCTGCTCTACTTGCTTCGCGCAAACCACTAGTGAATGGAGCTTAGGGGAGAGGTAGGCCGGTGGTGATGTCTATAGGTACCCATCCTGAGACTAGCGCTACCTCTTCAAGCTGGCCATCGCTGTTGATACGTGCCACATGGTCTAGGAATTCAGCGAGGTTTGGGGAGTTGGCGCGAATGGCGCGCAACTGGCTTTCGATTGGGCTGATAGAGGCCGCGCTGTCGGCGTAGGTTCCATTGAAAGCGAACCAAGCGTTATTCAGTTTCCGAATGTTGTAGCCGTTGTCGACGAATTCAAAGCGGCGCTCCTCTAGGAAGACACTCGCTTCCTTGACGTGCCCCTCATCTAACAACTCTTCGAGGCGAACCCTGGTTTCGCGCATCGCGCGTCGGAAATCGAAGATTTCACGTGCTGGCTCTTCACGGTGCTGGACGGTGGGTTGCACCCAAGGAGCACGTTCCGGACGCTCACCAGTGAGCTTCTCAAGCGCAAGGTCACTGATTTCTTGCCCAAAGATATTAGAGACCGTTTCATTGATGCTCTGAAGCTCGCCCCCAGCGAACCAACGCTTCCCCAGAGGTTTGAAGATAAGCCAGTGATGGAGCCACTCGTGGGCCGCGAGCTCCAGTGTGCCGTGCAGCGAGCGGTCAGGACTGACCTGCGCGGGATAAGTAGCAACGCCGCCGACACGAACGACGAGAGCCGACGTGTCAGTGTCTAGTGACTCGACTTTCTCTTCTAGAGTGATTTGATCGAGCAGGCTTAATCCTGGAATGAGCAGTAGCTCACTGAGACGTTCTATACGATCGAGAGGAGAGCGCACTAGTAAAAGTCCACGATTTTCGAAGGTGAAGTCAACGGGCGGCCAGCGCACTGGGCCAATCCCGCCGATGATGCCCTGCTCGTGAACTACTTGGGAGATGGTGGATTCTAAGACTTCTTCGACGAGTGCTTGCAGCTCAAAGCGGCGTTGCTTCAAAGCGTCGACTGCAGCCTGCACATCAAGGGGCGATTGCGGGCTGGTGTTGAGCGCTGCGATGTCATCGCGTAGGCGGAAGAACTCATGGACTGCGGCGAGTCGCTCCCCGTCGTTGGGGCTGCTCCGGAGAGTTAGGTCAATCACGCGAGCAAACCACTTGTCCATGAAATGAGTTAGCTCCCAGCGCACAAGGTCCTGCTCGTGCTCTCCGGCTACCAGGCGGAGAGGGGAGATGGAATCACCTCGCCCAACGCTGAGAATCACCAGCAGCACAACTGCGGCAGAGGTGATTACGGTGCGGAACACCTGGAAGGAAAGCAGCTTGGAGATCATCTCACCACTAACTGTACGTTGCTTTTAGGATAAGCGTCGCTTGGGATAATGAAACGCCCCACCAACATTGGCGGAGCGTTCAATGGTCTTACTTATACTCCCTAATGTGGACACCGGGCGACAACCCCGCGCTTAGTTAGTGCGGGACCAGATGGTGTGAAAAGGGCCTTGGCCACGGATCATGGAGACTAAGGAGCGTCGTTCCCACTGGCGAAGCTCGTCGAGAGCGTCGTCGCACTGGCGTTCGGCATTGGTGTAACCGGAACTCAACATCCGGTCTTGGAGCATGCCCCAGACCTTGGAGTTGGAGAATGCGTTGATGGAACCTGACCATGGGAGCACGGCTAACTCACGGGCTCGCTCAAGGTAAGGGCGGGCCTTATTGACGTGACGGAGCCTGCGCTCTCCGGAGCCTAGGGGTGCGGAAACAGTGATGCGTGGGGGATCATCAAGAGCTGACCGACTGTCGTAAGTCAAGCACTGATTGATGTTCGGGAGAATCACGCAAACGACTTCTGCCGCTTCGGCATTCTGAAGCGCTTCCGCCATTTCGCGGTCGAACTCTTGGTCGCTCATACATTTACCTCCCTTTGACTGACCAAACCAGTTTAGCCTAAGAGAACCTTAAGGTGTTCCATAAAAGCAGGGAATACTTTCTGCCAATCTCCAGCGACCCCGAAACGAGCATCCTTGAAGATGTTGGCTCCGGTGTCTTTATTGATGGCTACGATGGTTCGGGAGTTACTGCACCCGGCCATATGTTGGCTCGCACCGGAGATTCCTACTGCGATGTACAACTCAGGTGTGACGGTTTTCCCTGTGAGGCCGACCTGATAGCTGGAAGGGACCCAACCCGCATCACAGGCGGCACGAGATGCGCCAACGGCGCCACCAAGGAGCGTCGCAAGTTTGTCGAGTTCCGTGAAAGCGTCAGGCCCCCCAAGACCACGCCCTCCACTGACAACAACCCGCGCATCTTCAAGGCGAATACCTTCAGATGTTTGCTCAACGCGCTCAATTGAGCGAACACGTATCGTGGACGCGATGTCGATAGTAAGCGCGACGACTTCGCCGGTGCGAGAGAGGTCAGGCTGAGCAGCATCGACGCTTTTCGCACGTAGCGCAGCAACTGCAATGTCCGATACGCAGGCGATGGTGGCTACAGCGTTGCCGCCGTAGACCGGTCGTGTTGCAAGGAGGTGCTTTGCATTGTCAATGTCGACGGCGGTGCAGTCCTGGGCGAGTGCGGTTCCGAGTCGGAATGCCAATCGAGGCATGACGTCGCGCCCCAAGATAGTCTTGGAGCCGAGGACGATACGTGGAGATGCCAGTCGAACTGCTTCCTCTGCGACAGCGACCATAGCCTCGGGAGCAGGGTCGGCGAAGGATGAGGATTCAGCCGTGTAGGCAGTTTCTGCTCCATGGGCGATTGCAATAGCTCCAGCAGCGGTCGTGGAAGCTCCCGCTAGAACGACAGACAGCTTCTCACCGGGAAGAGATAGTAAGAGAGAGCGACCGGCAGCCAGAGCTTCGAGGGTCGTCGAAGCTGGCTCATCGCCAGCCATTTCTCCTATCACGAGTATGCCGTTGCCGTCGGCCATTGTTGCTCCTAGATAATCCGTTCGTCACGGAGACGTTGGGCGAGCTTCCGGCCTGCGTCTTCATCATCGTCGCCGGTAATCATCTCAGTTTCGACTGCGCTCTGCGGCTTGCTCAGACTTACCAACTCAAATGCCGGCTTCAAAGAGGCGAGGTCCAAGCCAATATCCGCTGCTGACCAGACGACCGGCTGCACACGGCGAGCGGCCATAATGCCTCGCATATTGGGGTAGCGAGGCGTGCCAAGTTCGTTGGAGATCGTGACCACAGCGGGCAGGTCAGCCTCGACTACCTCATGCCCATCGGGTAGCACTCGCTCGACACGAAGGATTGAATCCTTGATGTCAACCTTCTTGGCGACCGTTGCCACGGGCCAACCGAGGGCTTCGGCTACACCGATGGGAACCTGTGCGTTATCCCAATCACTGGCTTGCCTGCCAGCGAGCACAATGTCTACACTGCCGATTTTGTTTATAGCGGCGGCAAGCACAGCAATGGTCACTGTGGGGTCAATGGTGTTGCTGAAGGCGGGATCGTCAAGTAGTACTAGTTCGTCAACACCCATCGCTAGGGGCTTCTTGATGATATCAAGCGCGAATCCTTTGCCGACCGACAAAACGGTCACATGAGCGTCACCGGAGGCTTCTTTCAGGCGAAGTGCAGCCTCGATGGCCTGCTCGTCGAAGCCGTTGACCACCGGAGCCTGATTCGCAGGAACGGTGACGATATTAGAGTCGATACCGAACGCTGATGTGGGGGTCTCGGGATCGATGACCTGCTTGGCCGTAACCACTATCTTCAGGGTCATAGAGCAAGGGCCTCACTTGAGCGCCAGAAGAGGCCTTTGGAGAGAAGCCTCAGCCGGGAGATTGCAAACGATTTCACAATCAAATTGTAGCGAACAGTAGTGCTCCTCACAAGGACAGTATGGCCGGCACACAAGGGCGATTTGAGTGGGGCTCAAGCGACTTGGCGGCCCAGTATCATCACATCTCGTTTCACCCCATCAAGCTCACAGACGTTCGGCATATGCCCCCAGTCTTCGAACCCAAAACGATGGAAAAGATTCAGACTCGGTTGATTGTGTCCAAAGATAAGCGCAATGAGAGAAGTAAGGCCAAGTTCTGGTGAACTCGAGATGGCTTCGCTGACGAGCCCGGCAGCGACCCCACGCCGATGATGGTCTGGGCTGACATAGACCCCGATTTCAGCTGTAGCATCCCAAGCGGCGCGCTGGTAGAAGGCCCCGAGAGAAAGCCAGCCGGCGATGGCGCCATCGTCTTCATACACCCATAGAGGGTGGCGCGCGGCGTCGTGTTCCCAGAACCATGATAGACGGGAGCCTACTGACACGGGCGTGAGGTCGGCGGTGGCTAGCCGCTCAGGGATTGAGGAATTATAGATAGCGATAATCTCCTTGAGGTCGTCTACCGTTGCATATCGAATCATCTCATTATTCCTCTGAACTAGATTTGGACAACGGACACCACAAGGCAGCTATTACTAGTACGATTATCGCGGAAATATTGTTTTCTAAGTATTATCGGCGTGTAGAATCCGTGCACCCAATCGGGCGAGGGCTTTTTGCTCCCCATCAATTTGACTGTTCATAATTTTCTTTCTTACCGTGATGCAGCCCCTACGTTGCGTCTTGAGAACGTGCATGTTGCGTGCTTGTGTGGTGCGAACGGCAACGGGAAATCTGCGTTGCTGGATGCGATCACATGGGTCCTGTGGGGCAGAGCTCGCGGACAGCGGCAAGATCAACTTCTGCATCACGGGCAAGATGAGATGTTCGTGGAGCTTGAATTCGATATCGGTCAGGAGCGATATCGGGTTACGAGGCGCTACTCGCGGGCGCGGAAGACTCCTCAAAGCTCCTTGGAACTTGGCGTGCTCACAGGTGCCGATTATCGTCCGATAACGGGCAATACGATTGGGGAGACCCAATCTGACATCATCAGGCGCACCAATATGGACTATGACACATTCATTAATAGCGCATTTCTAGTCCAAGGTCGTGCCGACTTGTTCACGATGGGCACCGCAACGCAGCGCAAAGATGTGCTGGCTCGGGTACTGGGTTTAGGTATCTATGATCGCTTAGAAGAGCGTGCCAAGCTCCACAATCGTGAATTGCAGGGCGCGCTTTCAGCGTCGTCGTTCCAACTCGATCGTCTAAGGGAGCAAGTGGCGCAGGGCGACCCAGTTCGTGAGGCACTGAAGCATGTGGATAGTGAGCTAGAGGGGGCACGACTGCTGAGTGTTTCGTTGGATCAACGGCTCTCGCTACTACGGACGCAAGTGGAGCATCTAGAACGTCGCCGGGCTGAAGCGGCTGAGTTTGATGCACAAGCAGCACGCGCCTCCAGTAGACGTGACCAGGATCAGGCTGAAGCGCTGGAGGTTGAGCTCCGCCTAGCCGGTTGGCGTAAGGCAGAGTCTCGGGCACAGGAAATTAAAGAAGGTCACGGCGCGTTACAACAAGCCCGTGAAAGGCTGCACGAGCTCAATGTTGCAGCTCAGTCTATTACGGGTCTTCAGCGTGAGCTGTCACCTCTAGAGCAACGTATCAGCTCGGCGCGAGCGGGGATTGAGAGTGAGGTTCTGCGTTTACGTCATCGACTCAATGAAGAGTTACCTCGCAAGGCCTCCTCATTGCTAGTGGTCGAAGCACGATTGGCGGAAGTGGTCACGGCACTGAAAACTATGGATGCCCAGTTGGTTGAAGCATCAGGTGCGCACGAGCAGGAGCAGGCCCTTCGGCTCGAGGCGCGCCGATTGGAGCGAGACAACGCTCGCATCGCAGAAACGGGTAAGGAGACGCGAGGCAAGATAACGTTGCTGTCCCATGATCACGAGGATGCAGCGGACTGCCCATTGTGTGGTACGAGCCTAGGCCCGGAAGGGCTACAGCGCATCGAGGAGTCCTACGAGGCTGAGATCAGCGAGATGTTAGAGCGGCACAAGAACCAGGGAGTTGAAGTTGCGAAATTAGATGCTCAGGCGGATGGCTTAGCGTTAGAGATTAAGACTTTACGTGATCATATCGAGAGCGAACGTAGACGGTTGGACGGGGAGAACGCTCGCTTGATTGTGGGGCGCGACGAGGCGGTGCGAGCGCAGACTGAAATAGTGGAAGTGACGACGGGTCTAGCGGCAGCGGAAGCTAGGTTGAAATCTGGTGAGTACGCGACTGCTGAGATAGCCGGTGCGCATCTACTGAGAGCGCGGATAGCCGAACTGGCATTCGATTTAGATGTCGTGGCGGTAGCCGAACGGGCCATGAATGAACTGGAGTTTTGGGATAGAGAGCATCAGGCGCTAGTGCAGGCTCAATCGCGGCGTCCTGAGGATGAGGCGGCGCTGGTGCGCGTGCAGATTCGAGTCACCGAAGCTCAGCTGGAAATCACTAGAATCGCCGAGCAGCGGGTGGTCATCGAGAACGAAACCGTAGAGCTTAATTCATATCGAGCTCAGCGCATCGTAGTGGAGACTGAAGCGGCAGGGGCGGCCAAAGCGCGCGACGAACTTCAGGTGCGATATGGTTCGTTAGTGCATCAGCTTCAAGAAATTACTGAAGGTGAGGCGCTTCTGAAAGAACAAGAGTTAGGGCGCAAGATGATGGTGGAAGAATCTTCTGCATACGGTGAACTTGCGTTGGCTTTCGGCAAGGGCGGCGTGCAGGCCTTGCTCATCGAGGCGGCGATTCCGCGGCTTGAAGATGAGGCAAACGACCTATTGAAGCAAATGACGGATGGTCGGATGTCGTTGAAGCTGCAGACGCAACGAGCACGGCGAACAGGGAAAGGTGCGGATGGCTCAGAGAGCGTGGAGACGCTAGATATTGTGGTGTCTGACGAGTTAGGTACGCGGAACTATGAAATGTATAGCGGTGGAGAGCGCTTCCGTGTGGACTTTGCGTTGCGAATTGCACTGAGCAAGCTGCTGGCGTGGCGCGCAGGTGCGCCATTGCCGACGTTGTTCATTGATGAGGGCTTCGGCACGCAGGACCCCGACGGGCGTGACCGTGTGCTGGATGTAATCAAGGCGATTGAGGACCGTTTCCAACGTATCTTGGTTATCACTCACTTAGATGAAATTAAGGAAGCCTTCCCCGTGCGTATCGAAGTATCACGGACGAGTGCGGGTTCAACTTTCGCGCTGTCCTAGGTGCTTTGCGGTGAAGAGTTTTGGTTACAAAGCAGGGCCTTCAATCCCAAGATTGAGGGCCCTGCTTTGTAACATGAGGTGAGAATAATTCGTGCTTCGAATAGAGTGGGGGCAATCAACTGGCCGTTGAAAATCCAGGACACGTCATGGGGAGGACTTCATATAGTTATGAAAAAACTAGATGCTTAGGGCTACGGGAGATCAGTAACATAAGCATGGTCACGGGTTGGCAGGGAGATGGAGAAATAGGGACGGCAAATAAGGAATGCAATGATGATCATTTCGGAAGAGAGCAAAGAGAAGGGGCGCCGGGTTCGTGAGGTTTTGAGCGATAGTGCTAGCCCTCGGAGCGCGTCGAATTCTGCGGGGTTTGATCTGGTGCCCGAGCTGGAAAATTATGCCTTGGGTATCAACTTCGGTGAGATCTGGAGCCGCGGGCAACTGGATATCAAGACCCGTTGCGCAGTGACTATAGGGATGCTGACGGCGTTGGGCGTGGAGCCGCAAATTAAATCATACGTTGGGTACTCCTTGAACGCGGGATGGTCGGCAGAGGAAGTAGCGGAGATGTTTGTCCAGAGCATCTCGTATCTGGGGTTGCCGCGAGCATTGAATGGACTTCGCTGCGCGAGTGAAGTGTTCGCTGAGCGCAGGCTTGCGGACAAGAAGGGGTAGGCGATGACACAGAGTGGGGAGAGAGCTCTTACGCGACAGCTGGAGCGCTATTACGTTAGGTTCAATGACGATTTTTGGGCATTCTTTGCGGATCAAGTTGAGCCGCTGTTACCGGATGCCCCGGTTCTGGCTGATCTAGGGTGTGGACCAGGGTTATATCTACGCGATATGAGTAAGCGCCTGCCTAGTGCAACGCTGATAGGGATTGACCGTGGGGACGATATGCTTCGGCATGCACGCACATTGACGTTCGCGGGGGCGACACCCACTTTCGAGAGTGCGGACGTCGCGGGGAGGCTGCCGCTAGCTGATGGGTCGGTCAATCTACTGACAATTGCAGCCGTAATGCATACGTTGGAAGACCCTTTCTCGTTCCTAGAAGAAGCTCGGCGAGTGCTGGCTCCTAATGGGTTGTTCCTCATGTATGACTGGGTGCGAGTTGGTTTCAAGCAGTACATAGACTTCCGTGTGTCAGAGCCCGGTGATCCGTTTGAAGTTCGATACCCGAGAGCGCTGGAACTGTTCTCGACGCACAATAAGTACACGGCCGATGATTGGCACTGGATTTTCGAGGAGGCTGGATTCCAGGTCGCCCAGGAAGCTTGGCCTTTTCCGCGAGCGATAGCGCTGTTAATGCGCCCCTTGTAGCTAGTGCGGAAGGGCTTGCTCGAAGTAGTGCTCGGTCGCGAACCTCGTGGGGTCGATTTCACCACGGAGGAATCCGACGCCGGAGCGCACCTCCATCATCTCGTGGAGTCCACTCCAGGCGAAGGATACGTCCTTGGAGCCCTTGAGGGATGCAGCAGCACCTAAGTGCGCACGTAAGTAGCGGAGTATGAGAGACTCGTTGGCTGCGGCCCACTCGCGGCGCACGACGATGATACTCGCATAGTGAGTGTAGAGTCGCCCGATGGCATCCATGACCCACATGCCGTAGCTTAGCTCGCGGCCCTCGCTGACCATGGCTCCAACGGCTTTTCCGGATGCCATGGCTGCGACGCGCTCATCAGTGGCCCCGGCCTCGATTAGCGTGTAGTCCTCGTTCTCTTTCAGACCAGCGTTGGATAGCAGTACGCGAAGGGGGGTGACGTACCCGCTCTCAGCGGCATCGACCGCGATAACCTTGCCCCTGAAATCTTCGTAGGTTCTAATCTCAGGCCGCACGACGAGGTCTTGGTGCGGGAGTGATTCCATAGCGGACACGACGAGGAAATCTGCGCCGCGGTCTTCGTTCCAATAGAGAACATTGTCGAAATTGGTGGAAACGAAGTCCCAGACGCCTTCTTTTAGCTGGGCCATTTGGGTCTTGGAACCCTGGGTCATGTCAACTTCAATCTTTAAATCTTCCGCGGCATAGAATCCCTTCTCAGTGGCGTGAGTGTGGATAGCGGTGCGGCTGAATGTACTGATGCGCAGCGTGTCAGTCATGGTCTTTTTCCTAGATTAGATGGTACGAAGGGCATAGACGGAAATGGAAAGATTGACTGCTTTGCATTAACCCTTGATAACGAGGCTTACGAGGTAGCGGCCGGGGACGAAGACTACTTTGTCGACGGTTTTACCGTCGATATACGGGCTGACTTTGTCGGAGGTCAGAGCGGCTTGCTTGGCGGCGGCTTCGGTGATGTCAGCGGGGACGGAGATTTTGTCTCTGAGCTTGCCGTTAATCTGGACGATGAGAGTTGCTTCGTCAATCGCCGCGAGGGCTTCGTCCCATTCGGGGAGCGAGTGTTCGTGGATACTGCCCGTGTGGCCAGTGCGCTCCCACATCTCTTCGGTGATGTGGGGAGCCAGCGGCGCGAGGAGTAGCAGTAGGTTGCTGATTGTGTCGTTCCAGATAGCGCGAGAGACAGTACCAGCTTCATGGATGGGTGTTAGGTGGTTGGTCATTTCCATCATGGCCGAGATAGCGGTGTTGTATTTGAAACGCTCAATATCTTGAATGACTCGCCGGATGGTCTGGTGCGAGAGGCGGATGACCTCTCGGTCACTGGAGGCATCGGCCTCTGCTAGGGCGTCAATAGGGGCCAGGCAGAGATCCCAGGCGCGATTGACCCAACGTGCAACGCCATTGATGCCAGTGTCGGACCAGTCGCCGCCGCCTTCCCAAGGGCCCATGAACATAAGATAGAGGCGAACGATATCTGCGCCTAGATCCTTGACGTAGACGTCAGGGGCGATAACGTTGCCACGACTCTTGCTCATCTTAGTACCGCCATGGATGACAGTGCCTTGGTTGAAGAGCCGTAGAAAGGGTTCGCTGAAGTTGATGAGTCCGAGGTCTCGGATGGCTTTCGTGAAGAATCGAGCGTAGAGCAGATGCATGACGGCATGCTCCGCGCCTCCGGTGTACTGGTCCACAGGGGCCCATTGGGCGGCTTTGGCAATTTCGAATGGTCCTTGCTCGAAGCGAGGACTGGCGTAGCGAAACATGTACCAGGAGGAATCTACGAAAGTGTCCATGGTGTCGGTTTCGCGAGTGGCAGGACCATTACAATTGGGGCAGGTGGTATGAAGGAACTCTTTGTTGTACTTGAGAGGTGATTCGCCAGTAGGCTTGAATTCGGCGTCCTCTGGGAGAACGACCGGGAGCTGGTCTTCGGGGACAGGCTGCGCTCCGCACCCCTTACAGTAAACGATGGGTATAGGCGTGCCCCAGTAGCGCTGGCGTGACACAAGCCAGTCACGCATGCGGTATGTGGTAGTGCGCGCTCCCCATTCTTGGGATTCAATGTGGTCGGCGATGGCTTTGTAGCCAGCGTCGTTGGGTAGTCCATCAAATGGACCAGAGTTCACTTGGAACCCAACCCCTTTGTCGACGTATGCTTCGGTGAGGGATTGATTGTCGTAAGCAGGGGGCGCGATGACGACGCGGATGTCGAGTCCGTATTTCTTAGCGAAGTCGAAATCCCGCTGGTCATGCGCGGGGACACCCATGACAGCGCCAGTGCCGTAAGAAGCGAGTACGTAGTCGCCAACCCAGATCTGAATTTTTTCGCCGTTGAGTCGATTGATGGCGTAGGCACCGGTGAAAACACCAGTCTTCTCTCGCTCCGTGGAGAGACGGTCAATCTCAGAAGCTTCGGCTGCCTGCTGAATATAGGCATGCACTGCGGTACGCTGCCCAGAAGTAGTGACCTGCTCAACCAGTGGGTGCTCAGGTGCCAACACGACGAACGTGGCACCGAAGATGGTGTCGATGCGTGTGGTGAAGGTGCGAATCACTTTGTCTTCGAGGCCAAGGGCTGAGATGTCGAATGAGATCTGCATGCCTTCGCTTCGGCCAATCCAGTGGGTTTGCATGGTCTTGATACGTTCAGGCCACTCGATGACATTGGAGAAATCCAATAATTCGTCGGCGTATTGAGTTATCCCAAAGAACCATTGATCCATTTGACGCCTGATAACAATGTCACCTGTGCGCTCGCATTTGCCGTCGAGGACTTGCTCGTTGGCCAAGACGGTTTGGCAGGTGGGGCACCAGTTCACTGGGGCGGATGCTCGGTAGGCAAGGCCCTTCTTGTAGAACTGAAGGAAGAACCACTGGTTCCATCGGTAGTACTCTGGCAGGCAGGTGACAACCTCGTGCTCCCAGTCGTAGACAGTGCCCATCGATCGGAGCTGGCCACGCATGCGCTCAATATTTGCCATGGTCCAGGTGTGCGGGTGAATGCCACGGGTGATGGCGGCGTTCTCAGCAGGTAGGCCGAATGCATCGAAGCCCATGGGGTGCATGACGTTAAAGCCCTTCATGCGCATGAAGCGTGCGTGGGCATCCGATGGGGCCATGGCGTACCAATGGCCTACGTGGAGGTCTCCGGAGGGGTACGGATACATGGTTAGAGCGAACCACTTGGGGCGCGGGTCGTCGTCATTGACACGGTGGAGATTTTGGTCGACCCATCGCTGCTGCCATTTGCGGTCAAGCTCAATGGGGTCGTAGCGCAGCGGGGTGAGCCGTGGTGTGTTGGTCATGTGCGGTCGCTCCGGTCAGTTGGGTCAAAGGCTATGTTACGACGTAGACGGTTGCGGGGCCATTAGGGTGACTAGCGAGGAGCTCATCAGCTGTTGCCTTTGGCCGCTGTTGTAAGCGGACTTTCGATCCCGCTGAGAGTGATAGGCGAAAGTCATGTGTCCCACATGAGGGAGGGCACAGTACCTAGGATTATGCCAATGATGCCTGAGTGTGTACCCCCATCATTCAACTTTAGCGGATGAGGGCCAGTAGGTAGGAACCGAGAACAGTGCTGCTATCAATGGTGAGTAGCAAGCACTTGATGCATCCCTCGCGACAGGGCTAAGCCATGCGGCGGACGGAATGTTAAGACGCTGCTTTGGTGAGGGCGTAGCCGATGGCGACGGCGGCGAGGCCGAGGAGGATGGAGATAGCAACGTTGCCAAAGGCTGCGCCGTAATTGGAGGACCGAATGAGCACCATGGTGTCGTTAGTAATGGATGAGAAGGTCGTGAAGCTGCCAAGCGCTCCGATGAAGAGAAATAGCCGCGCTTCGGTGCTGAAGACGTGCCGGCTTTCCCCGATTGCTACGAGCATGCCTATGATCAGGGACCCAACGATGTTGGCAGTGAGTACGCCCCACGGGAAGGAAGGGCCGATGAGTTTGCCCACGCCGACGATGACGCCGTAGCGTGCGACGGCACCGATGAAGCCTCCTGCGCCGACTAGCAGTACGTTTATCACCGCATGTCTTCCTTGGCTGGAGGTTCGGGTGTAGTCAATTTAGGATTTTGCGCTTGAGGCTTTTTCTGTTTGGCCTCGCGGCGACGCTGGTGCTCGGGGTCCCATTCGGTGTAGCCGAATCTCCTTTGCCAATAGTCGCCCTTCCGGGGGAAGTCCATATAGAGGCCCATCTCGGCACCGCCGAGAAGATGGAGATGACCATGGGCCTGGGTCTGGGCAGCCTGCTCTCCAAAGTTAGAGACAAACCGGAAGCCTTCGGGCGCATCTTCTTGAGCAATCTCAACCGCGATTGCGGCGGCTCTGGGGAAGAGAGGAGAACACCAGAATTCTGCTTGGGTGAGATGGGTTTTGGGTATGACCAAGAGCATGACAGGAACCCAGGTGAGTTTGTTTTTGAACACGATTAAGTCGTCGTCTTCATAACGGATAGTCCGGTCTTCGCGACCAGAGACGATGCCGCAGAAATCGCACGAGCCGTCATCCGAAAAAGCGGGGTCGGTGAAATAGGCTTCCGTCATCCCGAACGTTTGTCTCTAGAGCGCCCGCTTCCTCCATTGCCTTGCTGGCGGTAGTCAGGCGCAAGGATGGGTACGACGGTGACGAGTCGCGCGTCTGCCAGGCGCGAGGCGATAGGGTCTTGTGCACCAGTCGGGATCGCGCGCGTGGTGATGATGGTCGATAGTTTGGCGTTATGGCGGTGGACGATAATTTGATAGAGCTTTTCATTGGCCCATGCTGATGACGTTTGCGAGCCAAGGTCGTCAAGGATTAGAAGCGATGTCTGCTTAATCCGGTCAAAGAGTTCATCGTAGGTGATGCGAGAGTCGGGGCTGAACGTATATCGCAGGTGATCTAGGAGATCAGGAACGAAGGCAAAGAATACCTCTTCACCGTGCCTAAGCCGTTCGTTCGCAACGGCAATGGCGAGGTGAGTCTTGCCGCTGCCGGAGTCACCCACGAGAACTAACCAGCCTTCAGGCTGCTGGGCAAATGCACGGGCGAAAGCCATCGCCGCCTGGAGCGTTTGGCGGCCTTGGGTATCAGAGCCTCGGCCCGCTTCGTCGAAGGAATCGAAGTTCATCTGTTTTAGGAGCTCTGGCTCAATGGTTCCGACACCTGTGACGCCTGTACGTGTGCCTCCGCCAAGGTCAATGACATGTGAGGTCCGTGGGTCTAGTACGCGACTCTGAAGGCGGGCATCGAGGCGATCAACCGCCGTACCCGTGGTGATGATGGTGGGCATGCCCGAGAGATAGCGGTGATTGAGCACTTGATAGAGCTTTTCCTCTGCCCAGGGAGTACCGCTGTGATTCCCAAGGTCGTCAAGTACCAGTACAGGGATGTTTTTGACCTGCTCGAAGAGTTCGTCGTAGGTGAGACCGTGCTCCGGGCCGTAGGACGAGCGGAGGTGGTCAAGAAGGTCGGGGACAAAGGCGAAGAAAACAGGTTCGCCTCTAGCCATAAGCCGATTGGCTATTGCGGCGGCGAGGTGGGTTTTGCCTGTGCCTGAGCCACCTGCGAGGAGGAACGGGCCGCGAGGGTCTTCAGCGTAGGTCTGGGCAGCAGCAATCCCGCTGATGAAACGAGCACGGGCCTCAGCGTTAGTGGCGAGGCCTTCCGGTTTGCTGTTCTCAAAGGAGACGCCCGCGAGCATGCCCATGTTGCTGAAGCGATGGAGCCGTGCAAGGACTTGGCTATCCTCCGCGTTGCGTTGGCAGACGCAGGAAAAAGCCCGCCCGAATTCGGAGTGGGTTGGAGGCACGTCGTGCCGGACCCATCCGCTCCCACGGCAGGTGGGGCAGATAGGGTCATCAGAGGTCGCATCTGCGGCCTCAAGCCATTCAGCGGGCAGTTCTTCTCGTGCGGAGGTACTCTGCTGCTGAAGCCGTTTGAGGATGTCTCCCAGGCTCTCCACGCTTGCTTGTCCTTTGGTCGTTGTCAGTATTGGGGCCGTCGGTCATCCATCGCTCAAGGATGGTGGAAATATATCGCCAATTGCGGACATTCCGTTCGGTCGCTTCTTTGATAGCGGCTTCAATCCACTCTACGGGATACGTTGCTTCGGCGTCCCGTAATTGATCGGCGACCATGGGCGTAAGAAGGCCAATATTGGCTTCATAGAGCCCGAAGACATTCGATTGTTGGGCGATGACTGGCTCAGGTGTGATGTTATTGATTAAGGCTGGCTTTGTTTCGGCTGCTATTCGGGCGTTCTCTGGCGTGTTTAGCAGGAAATAGCCCTGAGCTTCAACCAGAGTGCCTCGGCTAACGGCGTCGTTGAGAGCTTGCCGGATGGCGCCCTGCGAGCCGATGGCAGTCGCGAGGATGGTATCTGAGAGGATCGAGGCACTGTCGACCCATTTAGGCATGCCGCTGACTTGCGCGGCGTGCCATAGGAAGCGCAGCGTGCACTTGAGCTCAGCTAAATCGCCAATGTCGGCTAGCAGGGAGCTGAGGAAGGGACTAGGCACAGGGAGTGCCTTCGTTCCCTTGGCGAAGCCGTCAAACATGGGCATGGCTAGACGCCCGTGAATTCGGTAGCGAGATTCTCGAAGCGCATAAAGTTTCCGCGGAAATAAAGATGGATGTTGCTGGTAGGCCCGTGGCGATTCTTTGCGATTATGATCTGCGCGAGGTTTTCTGGGTACTGCTCGGTAGGATTGCGCTCCGCCCATTGGTCTTCGGTGTAATACTTGTCTTCGCGATGGATGAAGGCGACGACGTCGGCGTCCTGCTCAATGCTCCCTGACTCACGGAGGTCGGATAGCTGGGGGTAATGGTCGGGGCGTTGCTCAATTGAACGGCTCAGTTGCGATAGAGCGATGACAGGGACGTTGAGGTCACGAGCGAGCGCTTTGAGTTGCCGAGTAATTTCACTCAATTCCTGGACGCGATTCTCACCTCGACCGTCTGAACGGCCTGCAATTAGCTGGAGGTAGTCGACGATGAGCAGGTCAACGCCACGATCGGTATGGAGCCGCCGGACTTTGCTCCGCATGTCTAGGACGGTCTGCAGCGGCGAGTCGTCCATGTAAATACCCAGGTCAGAAAGCTCACCAATAGAGGTCATAACGCGTTGCGTGGCAGTTTCACCGAGGAGACCGAGGCGTAGCAAGTGGCTGTCGACTTCAGCTTCGGCGGAGAGTAGGCGGAGGGCTAGCTGCTCACGGCTCATCTCTAGGCTAAAGACGGCCGCTACGGCACCTTGGCCAGCGGCGTTTCGGGCGATGTTCATCGCGAGCGCGGACTTACCGAGGGCAGGACGCGCGGCGAGGATGATCAGGTCACCTCGCTGCATGCGGCCAAGGGCGCTGTCGAGATCTGCGAAGCCTGTGGGGATTGGCGCTGCGCTACGATCCATCGGGTCGAGGCCTGCGGTGTCTTCGAGGTATTGGTCTAGGACTTCACGGATGGTGACGAAGTCGCGTACGGTGTGCGTGTTGCGTACTTGGAATAGCAATTCTTCCGCCTGCTGCATCGAGACTTCGACATCAGGAGAGTCGGCATAGCCGATGGCCGCGATATCACCAGCGACTTGGATCAGCCGCCGCATGGTGGCGGTCTGGTTGACGATCCGGGCGAAGTGCTCAATATGTACCGAGGTGGGCACGGAGGAAACAATATGGCTGAGGTAGGCGGGGCCGCCGACCTCATTCAGGCGTTCATGTAGGGAGAGTTCTCGGGCGACGGAAATCTGGTCAATGCTTTCGCCGCGGCGGTACAGTGACTGACACGCCTCGTAGCACCACCGATTGCGTTCGCGGTAGAAGTCCTCTGCTTTGACCAATGGCGAAATTTTATTAATTGACTCGCCATCAATAAGCAGAGATCCAACGACGGCTTCTTCCGCGTCGGCATCATGTGGGGGAAGTTTATCTGCGTACATGCCTTGGTTCCGCCCCCGCTACGGGGTCTAGCGTGCTAGGCCTCTTCGGTCTCTTCCTCAGTTTCTTTTTCTTCGGCGACGGGAGCGTCGTTGTCAACGGCAACTCCGCCTTCGCCAGCCTCAAAGGAAGCGCGTTCTGCGGCAGCAACTGCTGCGAGGGCCGCTGCCTCTTCAGGCGTGTAGCCTTCAGGCATAACGGAAACAATCACATCTGCGTGAACTTCACGATAGAGGCGAATCGAAATCGGGTAATCGCCAGGCTCGTGGATTGCCTCGCCAAGCAGGACTTGGCGATGGTCGATCTCACGACCAGTGGCTTCAGTGAGCTTTTCAGCGATGTGCCGCCCAGTGACAGCACCAAACAGGCGGCCACTCGGGCCAACCCGGACTTCGACGGTGACGTTGATGCCGTTCATGGCGTTAGCCACCGCAGTCCATTCTTCAGAGAACTTCATCCGGTTAGTTTGCGCAGCCTTTTCAATGGCCTTGAGGCGCTGGAGCTGGTCCTGAGTAGCAGGAGCGGCCAGTTGCTTCGGTAGCAGGAAGTTCCGTGCAAAACCGTTCTTTACTTCTTTGATCTCGCCAGCATCAGCGGTGCCTGCAACATCCTCTAGGAAGATGACCTTCATAACTCCTGCCTCTCTCCGAATAGGGCTTCGCGCGGTGGCGCGCAATATAGATGGTACGGCAAAAAGCCGGAACCTATGATAACCCAACCCTCGCGCCAGCGGGAGATGACTTTGCATCACGCGGGAAATCCAAGCCCTTTTGCAAGATTATCCAGGATGATGGGGGCGAATCCGCAAGTGGAGAATGGCTGAGTTTTGCTTGAAATGGCGTAAAAAGTGGAATTAGCCCATCCCAAGAGCACGATTAAGGCCGTGTGTGTGCGCGTCGATCAGATCTACGAGCGGGAGATCTAGGACGTCATAGATGGTGAAACGGTTGCCGCCGACCGTACCCAATCGTGCGGCAGGTACCCCGAGAGCTTCGGCGCGCCGGGTAATTACATCAGCATCTGTTGGAGCGCAGCTTACGATGATTCGCGAAGGTGATTCGCCGAATAGAGCGGCATCCCAGCGATCGTTGCTAGGAACATCGCCTGAGAATCCGTAGCCACTGATGATGGAGCTCTCCGCGATGGCGACGGCAAGGCCTCCATCGGCGCAATCGTGGGCCGAAACTAGAAGACGGTCATCGGCGAGCGCGACCACGAGTTTCTGGAGGCTGACTTCGGCTGCAAGGTTGATGGAGGGCTGGCCCGAGACTTGGTCGTACTCATGAGCGAGATATTCACTGCCTTCTAGGCCTGTGGCGGGTTCACCCAACAGAAGCACAAAGTCGCCTGTGTTGCTGAATCCTGCGGTAAGCATGGTAGTGGCGTCGTCTAGGAGACCTACTGCTCCGACGACAGGCGTGGGATAGATGGCTTCGCCTGCTGATTCGTTGAACAGTGATACGTTGCCACTGATAACGGGCACTCCAAGGGCTTCGCAGGCGGCAGACATGCCCTTAATTGCTTCTTCGAGCTGATAGTAGACTTCGGGTTTGGTGGGGTCTCCGAAATTTAGGCAATCGGTGATGGCGAGTGGGGTGCCACCCGCGCAGACGACGTTGCGACACGCTTCGGAGACGGCCATCGCTCCACCGGCGTAAGGCTCTAGGTAGGTGTAACGCCCGTTGCCGTCAATGGCAATGGCGATGGCCTTCTTGGTTCCGCGTATACGCACGATTGCAGCATCACCTGCTCCTGGCTTGACGAGAGTGTTGGTCTGCACTTCTTGGTCATACTGCTGGTAGACCGAGCGCCGTGAAGCGATGTTGGGAGAGCCAAGCATATTCACCAGTAGCTGGGCTGCGATGGAGATATGGGGCTCCGGTGGGAGGGGATGTGCGTGGAGAGAGTCGAGGTAGCTGGGGCGGGATCCGCCCGGGCGGTAGCGTGGCGCAGCTACAAGCGTTTCGACGCTGACTGCTGCGACGGATTTCCCGTTCTCGAAGATGCGCGCGATTCCGTCGTCGGTGACGGTACCGATGTTGCTAACGCTGAGATCCCATCGTTCGAATATCTCTGACACGTGGCCTTCGTGGCCTTCTTTGACAATCAATAGCATGCGCTCTTGAGATTCCGAGAGCATGACATCATAGGCGGTCATGCCTTCTTCACGCCGAGGGACGGCATCGACATTTATCTCTAGGCCAGTTCCACCACGCTCAGCGCACTCAATCGCAGAGCTGGTGAGGCCGGCAGCGCCCATGTCCTGTAGGCCTTCTAGGTGCCCGCTCTTGGCGGCTTCTAGGCAGGCTTCAACAAGTACTTTTTCCAAAAATGGATCGCCTACTTGAACGGTTGGGCGCATCTCGGCATCGTTTTCACCGCCGCCAAAGGTTCTAGATGCGAGACCAGAAGCACCGTGGATACCATCGCGACCGGTGGCTGAGCCTACTGTTAGCAGCACGCTGCCAGGCGTGGAGGCTGCAGCGGACATGAGTTCGCCGTCGCGCAGGAGGCCGATGCACATCGCGTTGACAAGCGGGTTGCCGGAGTATGCGTCAGCGAAGGCGACCTCGCCTCCAACGTCGGGTATTCCGATGCAATTGCCGTAGCCAGAGATACCCCGTACGACGCCTTCAAAGAGGAATCGATTGCGAGCGTCATCAAGAGGGCCGAATCGCAGTGAATTCAATAGGGCGATAGGTCGTGCGCCCATAGCGAGGATATCGCGGATTATGCCACCCACGCCGGTTGCTGCGCCCTGGTAGGGCTCCACAGCTGAGGGATGGTTGTGAGACTCAGCCTTGAACACGATGCTTAGGCCATCACCGATGTCGACCACTCCTGCGTTCTCTTGCCCGGCTTCCACCTGTACGGAGTCGCCGGTAGTAGGAAACAGACTGAGGAGGGGTTTGGAGTGTTTGTAGCCACAGTGCTCGCTCCAGAGCGCTCCGAAGAGGCCGAGTTCGACCTCGTTAGGCTCACGGTTCAGCTTCTGACAAATGAGGTCGTACTCGGCCCTAGTGAGGGCGATAGTTTCAAGAGTTGCTTGTGTGACCGGCATTAGTTTGCTACCCCGATGATACCGACTCCAGCGACGACGAACGTGGCGCCGAGTAGAGCTCGCGGTGTGATTTGCTCCGTGCCTCGCAGGACGAAGAGAGCTACGACGTAGGAGACCATGGGAACAGCGCCAAGAATGGTGGAACCGACGCTGTAATCGATACTGCTTAGAGCAGTGTAGAAGCTGCCAAAGGCCATGGCGAAGCCCGCTGCTGCAAGTGCAATCCAAAGCCATGCTTTACGCGGGGTTTTGGATTTGCCGCGCATCTGCCGGAAGTTAACGACGAGGACAAGGGCGAGCCCGAAGAGGCCTTCGTAGAAACCGACGATAACTCCAGGGTGACCGTTATCCACTAAGGCGTTAGCGACGAATCCGGCGAGCGCAAAGGAAAATCCGGAGAGGCAGGCGAGAATGATTCCGCTGGTGATATGAATATTATGTTCTTGATGATCTGCCTTCGTATTCACCTGAGCACCCGGTTGCGGTCGGTGAGAAGTATCAGAATGCCCAGTATGATCGACGCAGCCCCAACAAGCACCCACGAACTCGGTCGCTCCCCACCGAATGCGATGGCAAGGCTAATGGCAATTAGAGGTGTCGCACCGAGAATTGGGGCGGCGATGATGACTCCGGCCCGCTTCATAGCGTGGAAATAGAGAAGATTGCCCGTGACCCAGGTCAATGCCGCCATGATGAACACTAGCCCTACGAAGCGTATATCTATCGCGCGGAAGGCAGAGGGTCCTTCCAGGAAGAATGCGACAGTGCCCAAGGAAACGACGGAAACGCCAATGATTGACGCGAGTACGGTGGTGGGGCTTGCGTTGAACATCGCTTTGCGGGCGAAGACGTCTCCTGCGCCCCAACCCAAGGTCGCGAGAAGCGTGAGGGCTATGCCTAACTCCATATGGCTAGCCCACGTGCTCGTGGAGCGATTCAAGCATGGAATGGAGTACTAATAGGCCGTCTGTCCCCCCAAGCTCTCGCTCGACGACGCGCTCAGGGTGGGGCATAAGGCCTAGGACGTTGCCCGCTTCGTTAGTGATGCCAGCGATGTTGTTGAGCGACCCGTTGGGGTTGGCGTCCTCGGTGACTGCACCTGAAGGGTCACAATACCGGAAGGCAATTTGGCCTTTGGATTCCATCAAGGCAAGGGCTTCAGGATCGACATAGTAGTTGCCATCACCGTGGGAAACAGGGATAGAAAGAATGTCTCCAACAGAGGAGAGCGAGGTGAAGGGGGTTGCTGCACGCTCGACCAGCAGGTTTTGAGGGTGACAACGGAATTGGAGGCTCCGATTGCGCATGAGCGCACCAGGTAGGAGTCCCGATTCGCAAAGTACTTGGAATCCATTACAACTCCCGATCACCGGTCCTCCACCGGCGGCGAAGTCGATGACAGAGCGCATGACAGGCGATAAGTGGGCGATGGCGCCTGGTCTCAGGTAGTCGCCATATGAGAATCCGCCAGGGAGGATGACTGCGTCGAACCCCGCGAGGGTAGATTGCTTGTGGAAGACGTA
Source organism: uncultured Dehalococcoidia bacterium (assembly GCA_937901475.1). GTDB lineage: Bacteria > Chloroflexota > Dehalococcoidia > Lucifugimonadales > Australimonadaceae > CALGTL01. The sequence goes on along the minus strand of CALGTL010000162.1, from coordinate 63,924 downwards.
CTCTGCGTCAACTCCGAGGACGTTGGTGATTGCGTGATGCCAGTCCACATCGCTCCAGGTGCCGGGGAAGACAACAATAGCGAAACGTGAGGGCATGCGAGTGGCTCTTTCTGGGCAATGTTTGGCGGGCTAGGAAGCGAAGGACGCGAGAATCTCAGTGACGATGGTGTTGACTAAGGCGCCGTCGGCTTTGCCTTTGACTTGGGGCATAAGACTGCCCATAACCTTGCCTTTGTCGCCAGGGCCGGTTGCGCTGACTTTAGCGATGACTGCTTGGACGATGGCACGGAGTTCGTCAGCACCCATTTGCTCGGGGAGGTAGCGAGCGAGAACCTCAAGCTCAGTTTCCTCTTTGAGGGCAAGGTCTTCACGCTTCACCTCTCGATAGGTCGTGATGGAGTCGCGATACTCCTTCGCCATTTTGGCTAGAACAGCGTGCACGGACGCTTCGTCAAGCTCACTGCCCTTCGCGGCTATGGTGGCGTTCTGAATCGCTGCTTTGATCATGCGGATAATGCCCCTACTGAGGTCATCACCACTTCTCATTGCGATTTTCAGGTCATCAGTTAGTTGGTCTTGAATGCTCATCTGGACAACTCTTTGCCGGTCACATTGTTGGTATCGTGGTCGATCTGATGATAAAGAGTGGCCATCTTGATAGCGGCTAGAGCGCAGTCGAAACCGCGATTGCCTAACGCGCCACCTGAACGGGCCATCGCTTGTTCAGTGTCGTAGGTGGTGAGCACTCCGAACATCACGGGTATATCGAATGCTCGTGCGATGTCCGCGATGCCACGAGCAGACTCACCGGAAACGTATGAGAAGTGGGCGGTTTCGCCTTTGGTGACGCAACCTAGCGTGACCAAAGCATCCCATTCCCCGGTGCGAGCCATCCGTTGAGCAGCTTGGGGCAATTCTAGTGCGCCTGGTACGGAGACGATAGTAATGTCGTCCTCGCGGACACCGTGGCGGGTCAGTGCATCACGTGCGCCCCCAAGGAGGCGAGAGGTGATAGCTTCATTGAACTGGGCTACGAGGATACCAACCCTCAGGCCCGTACCATCGACATTTCCTGAAAGCTCGCGTGCCATACATTCATTCTAGCTGGCCTAGCCGTGAGCGCCTAGGCGAAATTATTTATTCTTCCGGCGTCCGGAATTCCTGGAGGTACCTTGACTGCTGGAGCGGTTGCGTCCGCTGGAGCGATAGTCACGGCCGGAATGTCCCGAATGGCAAGATTCACTTCTCGCTATACACCACTGGGTAAATCAGCAGGAGTTCATGTCGATTGTAATTCGATGCGCCGGGACGAAACAGTCAGAAGTATGAGTCAATCGTACCTGCAGGAAGAGGCTCAACGGCCGATTGTCTGAATCCTTTGATTAGCCGGCGGACTTAGTGTCGAACAGATGCCCCATCTTATCGCGCTTGGTTTCTAGGTAATGGAGGTTCTCGGGATTGCTTTCCACAATCAGAGGGACGCGCTCGGTAAGGTGAAGCCCGTAGCTTTCCAGACCGACGACCTTCTTAGGGTTGTTGGTTAGGAGGCGCATATTTTTCACGCCGAGATCGACCAATATTTGAGCACCGATTCCGTAATGCCGTAGGTCGGGCGCAAATCCAAGTTGGGCGTTCGCTTCAACGGTATCGGCGCCGCTGTCCTGGAGAGCGTAGGCGCGGATTTTGTTATGCAGGCCAATACCACGCCCTTCTTGGCGCATGTAAAGGAAGACTCCTCGGCCTTCTTCAGCGATTGCCTTGATGGCCATGTCGCGCTGTACTCCGCAGTCACACCGGAGACTTCCGAAGACATCGCCCGTCAGGCATTCGCTGTGCACGCGGATGAGCACCGGTTCATCGGTCTTAACATCGCCAAAGACGAGAGCGACGTGCTCCGTGGCGTCGACCGAGGATTGGAACGAAACGACAAGGGCGTCACCAAGGGCAGTTGGGAGGCGCGCCTCTGCTACTCGTTCCACGAGGCATTCGTGTTCTAGGCGGTAGGTGATGATTTGGGCTACGCTGACGATATTGAGGCCGTGTTCTTCAGCGACGACTTCAAGGTCGGGTAGGCGTGCCATCGTGCCATCTTCGTTCATAATCTCGCAGATGACACCTGCTTCGGTGAGGCCTGCAATGCGGGCGAGATCAACCGAGGCTTCAGTTTGTCCGGCGCGGACGAGTACTCCGCCGTCTGCCGCGCGTAAGGGGAACATGTGACCCGGGCGAGCTAGGTCTTCAGCGTGAGTGTTGGGAGACACGAGAGCTAGCGCTGTTGCTGCACGGTCGGCTACTGAGATACCCGTGCCACCGTTAGCGATGTCAACTGAGACAGTGAAAGCGGTTTCATGGCGAGCAGTGTTGCGTCCGACCATGAGGTCAAGGCCAAGTTGTTCGAGCCTGTCCGCTCGCATGGGTACGCAGATAAGACCTCGTCCGTAGGTGGCCATGAAATTGATGGCCACAGGCGTTATGAACTCAGCTGCCATCACGAAGTCGCCTTCGTTCTCGCGGTCTTCATCATCGACAACGATGACAATCTTGCCGTTCTTTATGTCCTCGACGGCTTGTTCCACGGACGCTAGCACTGGACCTTACCTCTCTGGGAGCAGGCGCTCCACATACTTCGCGACGATATCGACCTCTAGGTTGACCGCGTCGCCGATGGCTTTGGAATGGAGCACCGTATGCTCCCAGGTATACGGTATCACGGTGATGGAAAACGTTGAATGAACGACGCCTGTGACTGTAAGACTGACGCCCTCGACGGTGATGAACCCCTTCTCAACGATGTAACGGTCAACGTCAGGGGGCGCCTTGACCGACATTGACCGTGCTTCTGGTCTGCCACTGATGGCCGTGACTGTGCCGACACCGTCCACGTGGCCTTGGACGAAATGGCCTCCCATACGCGAAGAAGGGGTGAGGGCACGTTCGAGGTCAACCGGGCTGTTGACTGTTAAACTGCCCAAGGCTGTGCGGTCAAGCGTCTCTTGGGAAAGATCCATCGCAAACGAGTTGCTGGTGAACTCGACGACGGTGAGGCATGCTCCGTTGACGGCAATGGAGTCACCGAGAGAGACTCCTTCTAGTGTGCTCTTGGCACGGACGACTAGGCGATGGCTAGATATCTCAACGATGCTACCCATCTCTTCGACGATTCCGGTAAACACTCGATTACTCCCGTGGGTGATTTGCCTGCCATTTGGTCGGGTAGCCGGTTACGATCATGTCTTCGCCTACCTGTGCGTAGGTTACCTGGGTTAGGCGAATGGCGTCTGGGATGGTGTGAGCGCCACTGCCACCGATAGGGCCCGGCGCTTCGATTCCTCCGATGATGACCGGCGCGACGATGCCGACGACCTTGTCGACCAAACCAAGATCGAAGAGAGAGCCATGCAGCTGCGAGCCACCTTCAACAAGGATTGATGTAATCTGACGCTCGCCTAGTGCTAGGAGCAGTTGAGCGAGATTAACCTCGCCGCCGGGGCCCGTATCGATGACCTCTGCACCTACTGATTCAAGAGCGCTGCGCCGGTCGACATCGATGTTGGCCGTGGCAACAATAGTGGTCCCTTCAAGGGCGAGCATCGCGGAAGTCATTGGTAGACGGCCGCTGGAGTCAATCACAACACGGATGGGTTGTGACCTGGCGTGAGGGATGTCGCGGATGGTGAGTTGAGGGTCGTCAGCTAAAACCGTGCCAATGCCAACCATTACTGCGTCGACGCCGGCGCGGAGCACGTGCGCTTGTTTGCGAGAGGCGACGCTAGATACCCATTTGGAGTCGCCTGAGCGCGTGGCAATCTTGCCATCAAGGCTCATCGCGAACTTCGCAATCACAAAGGGTATGCCGGTAGTGACGTGCTTGGCGAAGGCCTCTATGAGGGCGAGGCCTTCGGGGCTGCCTTCACGGAGAACGACGCTGATGTTATTTGCTTCGAGTTCGTTAATCCCACGACCATTCGTGCGGGGGTTGGGATCAAGGGTGGCGACGTGTACGCGCCTTATGCCTGCAGCGATGATGGCTTTAGTGCAGGGGGGAGTGAGTCCTTGGTGAGCGCAGGGCTCTAGGGTGACGTACATTTCCGCGCCACGGGCGTTTTCGCCTGCTTGGGCGAGGGCGATGACCTCGGCATGGGCCTGGCCATGAGGCTGAGTATGGCCTTCTCCGATAACTTGGCCGTCTTTGACGATGACCGCGCCTACAGGCGGGTTGGGGCTGGCGATTCCAATGGCTTGGCGTGCCAGGGTAATCGCCTGCGTCATAGGGTCTTGGTTGAGAGTCCGTTGAGAGTGCGCCATACCGTCAACCTCGAGAGCCTAACGGTTCGCTTCGGGATTAAAGTCGAGATGGACTTTGCTGGCAGTGGGGTCCTGTTGGTTCTGGTACTTGCTGCCGAGCTCAGCAGAGCCGTATAGGTGCTCTGCCGGCGTGGTGAGCCGCAGGTAAGAAATCTGGCCAATCTTCATCCGATGATAGAGGGTTATAGGGAGTGAAGAGACGTTGCTTAATTCCAATGTCAGGTGCCCCTTCCAACCGGGGTCTACGTAGCCAGCAGTTGAATGGATGAGGAGCCCGATGCGCCCGAGAGAGCTTTTGCCTTCGAGGCGAGCGACGAGGTCGTCGGGGACTTCGACGTGTTCAAGCGTACTGCCGAGGACGAATTCACCAGGGTGGAGCATAAAAGGATCGTCATCGGCCATGCTGACCATATCGGTGAGGCGGTCGTTGGTTTTACGGACATCGATGTAGGGGACGCGGTTGTTGCGGAAGATCAGGATATTCCGATCCAAATGGAGATCGACGCTAGCCGGCTGGACACAGCCTTCGCCTAGTGGCCGAATGATTATGCGGCCTTTGGCCATCTCTTCTTTAATGGTGCGGTCACTGAGGACCATGCGCGGTTCTCCTGAGGTGATGCCCCGAGCGGGGGTGAGCGCATTCTAGCGGTTCGGTTGGTCGCCTGCGAGCGCTTAGCTTGTAGGGTGAATGTTTTGGGACCCGTTAGTTTCGAGCCCATAGAAAGAGCGAGCGTTAGTGCCTAGGACCTTGCGGGCTACGTCCTCGCTGACCTTGCCGTCACCAACCCATGCGCGGACCTCGTCAAGGGCGGCGAGATTGGCCGAGGGGTCGCCGTGCGTGTAATCAGTGCCGACCATCAGGTTGTTCTCGGCGCCGAATTTGAGCAGGTATTCGATATCGTCCAAAGGATCTACAGTGATGAACAAACGGTTTTCACGCAGTAAATCTTTGGTGAGCTCGAAGGTCTGCGTGCGCTCATGGAGAGTCTTAGCTCGGATATGGGTGGACATTTGGGTGAGGCTGTACGGAATCCAGGCCGCACCGGCTTCGACAAACCCGAAGCGCAACTTCGGGAACTTATCCGGCAGTCCGTCCATGACAATGGAATTGAAGGCTGCTATTACGGGGAAACTGCGATCCCATTCCCTTCCGGGGAGAGGATGCCCAGTGTGGATGCAGATCGGGATGTCAAGGTCATTGGCTTCTTGGTAGACCGGGAAGAAGTGGGGGTCGCTAGAGGATTTCTCAAGGTCGAAGCCGCGCTTAAAGACGGCGGCCGCGCCATTCAGCTTGGCCCATCTCAACTCTTCGACGGCCATGTCGGGGTCTAAGAGGGGTAGGACGGCGGCCCAGCGGAGGCGTCCATTGCTCTCGGCGCACCGCGCCGCTATCCAGCGATTGTAGGCGCGGGTGAGCGCCTGTTCCGCGACCGGGTTGTTTGTGCCGTAACGGATGAAGAAGGTGGGGAAGATGACTTGGACGTCGACGCCCATGCGATCCATATCAGCGAGGCGCCCAGGAATGTCATCCAACTCGCGCCTCCCGCGTGACGGGTAGTGCGCATCGTCGCGCACTACCCGTGGCTGAGCACGGGTGCCAACGAGCCACCAACGGGTGCCGTCGGGGCCTGCGTTGGTGGAGGCATCTGTATTGCGAGTGACGTTGATAGGCGCATGTTTGATGGCGACGCTGTCAATGTACTCCCAAGTGGCCTCGGACTCGTCTACATGTGTGTCGGCATCGATCACTCTTAATTCTGTCATGGTCGTGATACCCCTAGTAGAAGACTGCCTTGTTGCCGCCACCTGCGGCTGAAATGCTTTCACCTGTGACGGCGCCTGCTTGCTCAGAGCAGAGGAAGGTTACGACATTGGCTATGTCTGGTGCGGTGACTAGGCGCCGGATGGCGAGCCCTGCGGCCATATCGGCCTCAACCTCTTCCAGCGTTTTACCAGTGCGTTCCATCTGCCCTGCTAAGCGTGGGGCGAGAGCCTCTGTCTTAGTGGCACCAGGGTGGACAGCGTTTACGGTGATGCCTTTGGGGCCAAGCTCCTCTGAGAGGACCTTGGTAGCGTTCATCACTGCAGCGTTGCGCATGCCGCCGCTAACGCCGGCTGCTTGGCGGGTGGCGAGGCCATCGATGTTGACGATGCGGCCCCAGCCTTTGGCTTCCATGTGAGGGTACGCTTCTTTGGCGCAGCGGAGGTAGCCAAGCATCTTAACCTGGAAATCTGCGTTGAGGAGAGGCTCATTGAGCTGGGCGAGGGTATCGACACCGCCAGTACCGCCGATGGTGGCAGCATTGTTCACGAGCACGTCGAGGCCGCCCAGATGGCTGACGATGTCTTTGATGAGCGCTGCGATGTCGCCGGCGTGGCCCATATCAGCCCGGAGACCGATGACTTTGGAGCCAGTGGCCTTGGCAATTTCGGCTGCGGCTGCCTTGGCGGTGACGGCATCACGCCCGCAAATCGCGACACTGGCCCCTTCGGATGCGAGTGCTGTTGCAATCGCGTAGCCGATGCCGCGGCTGCCGCCCGTGACGAGCGCTACTTTGGTGGATAGTCCGAAGTCCATAGGAAATCTCTCCTGGAAGGGCTGTTGCGTGGATTTTCGCAGGATTCGGTGGAATTGTCAGCGCTGAGTTTAATTAAAATCAGCCGAACGGTCCTGCTTCTTTGAAGTGTTTATTTTGTTCTAACGTGCTCGCTCTGCTTCTGGGCTTGCGGGGAGAGGGGTGGCGCACGAGGTGATCGACCGCTCCTTTTGCAGCGGTTATCGCAACGCGGGTAATCCTGTGCTCGATTGTAAGCTTGGGGCTCGAGAACCGAGCACAGAATGTTACCAGGCACAAGATGTGAGAAGGGGCACCCCGGCTAGGGTGCCCCTTCTCTTTCTAACCTCAACTTGGTCCGCGCCTTTAGTCTACGAAGGTGGTAGCGAAAATCAGCGCGACGATGGACATGAGCTTGATGAGGATGTTGAGCGAGGGGCCAGAGGTATCCTTGAAGGGGTCTCCTACGGTGTCGCCAACCACAGCTGCGGAGTGAGCCTCGCTGCCCTTGCCCCCCAGATTTCCTGCTTCGATGTACTTCTTAGCGTTGTCCCAGGAGCCGCCGGCGTTGGCCATTGTGATTGCGAGTAGCGCGCCGGATGAAATGGCACCAAGAAGGAGACCGCCGACGGCTTCAGCACCAAGGAATGGGGTGATGCCGACAACGATGGGAACGATTACTGCAAGGAGCCCGGGGAGGATCATTTCGCGCAGGGCGCCCTTGGTGCTGATGTCTACGCATTTTGCATACTCAGCCTTAACACCAGGGAGACCTTCTTTGAGACCCGGAATTTCTTTGAACTGACGACGGACCTCTTCAACCATATCTTGAGCCGCACGGCCGACCGCTTCCATGGTGAGTGCGCTGAATACGAAGGGCATTAGTGCACCGAGGAGTAAGCCGGCGAGGGTTGGTACCTTCAAGAGATCGATGGACTCCAAACCAACGGCATTAGCGTAGGCTGCCATAAGAGCGAGAGAGGTGAGGACGGCGGATCCGATGGCGAAACCTTTGCCGGTTGCGGCAGTGGTATTACCGAGAGAATCGAGGGCATCGGTGCGGTCGCGAACTTCCGGTTCAAGACCGGCTTGCTCTGCGATGGCGCCAGCGTTGTCGGCCACCGGGCCGTACGCATCGGTTGCCAAGGTGATGCCGAGAGTGGAAAGCATGCCAACGGCTGCAATAGCGATACCGTAGAGACCGGCGAATTCGTTGGCCAAAATGACAGCGGCCACAATGACCACCATCGGGATAATCGTACTGAGCATGCCTGAAGCGAACCCACTGATGATGACGGTAGCGGGGCCAGTGGCCGTGCGCGCCGCGACGTTTTGAGTGGGTTTGTTCTCGTAGGAAGTGTAGTACTCAGTGCTGATGCCGATGATGACACCCGCGCCGAGACCCGTAGCAACCGCCCCCCACATCTTCCAGACGGCGGCCATGCCAAGCGTTGGGGCCGCTGCTATTTCGAACAGATAGTAGATTGCACCGAATGCACCTGCGAGAGAAAGGATACTCGCGGCGAAAATACCCCGGCGTAGCGCCCATAGGAGGCTACCCATGCTTGCGTTCTCCTTGGTTCGAACGAGAAAGGTGCCGAGAATAGAGGCGGCGATGCCGACGGCGGCGATAAGGAACGGTAGAAGTGCGAGACCCGAATCCACCTTGGTGGTGAAGCCAATGGCCTCTGGGTTCGGCGCTCCCAATATGAACGCCGTTCCGGTCGCAGCGAGAGCCAGGCTCGCAATGATTGAGCCGACATACGACTCGAACAAGTCAGCGCCCATGCCAGCAACGTCGCCGACGTTGTCACCCACATTGTCCGCGATGACAGCTGCATTGCGAGGATCGTCTTCCGGGATGCCCGCTTCGACTTTACCCGCGAGGTCACCACCCACGTCTGCTGCTTTGGTGTAGATACCACCACCAACACGGGCGAACAGTGCGATCGAGGATGCGCCGAAGCTGAACCCGGCGATGATGGAAGGGTCCTCAAAGATGATCCAGAGAACCGCTGCACCGATGAGGCCGATGCCAACCACGGTCATGCCCATCACTCCACCGCTAGAGAACGCGATGCGTAGTGCGGGGTTGAGACCAATGCGTGCTGCTGCTGCAGTGCGCATGTTGGACCGGACTGCAATCTGCATGCCAATAAGGCCTGCGACGCCAGAAGTAATCGCGCCTACAAGATAGGCGTACGCGGTCTGGGGATCTTGCTCGTCACGAGTGAACCCGAGCACCAACAAGATAACGGTCACGACAGCTACGAAAACGGCGAGCATGGAGTACTCGCGTTTCAGGAATGCTGCGGAGCCTTCCTGGATTGCGGTGCCGATCTCTTTCATAAGGTCGGTGCCTTCGTCTGCCGAAAGCACTCGTCGAGCTAGGAATAACGCGAAAATAATCGCAAGAACCCCTGCCCCTAAGGCTGCAACTAAGCCTTCCATATTGGATCTCCTTCTCGGCGCGCCATTCTGTTTCGGGACGCGCGTAATTCACAAAACTAGTACCGGTAACAGACATGAGAATGTACAAGCATACCAAGTGGTAATCAACGAGGTTTACTTGCGCGCTAGAGGCAGTTCAGGGAAAACGAGGCTAAGGGCTTGCGTCGCGTCCGGCGAGGAGTCGTTCGAGTCGACGCTGGCGGGTTGTCATGGTGAGGTCACCACGAGTACGTTCAAGAACTGCCCGAAGTTGATCTGTGGTACGGCGTAACCCACCGGTGAGAGCATCAGGGAAATCCATGACGACAAGGACATTGTAGACGTCGTCCATCAGCCGCATTAGCTCCTCTGATCGGGAGTCGTCATCGCGTCTGAGGGAGTCGAGAATGTAGCGTCGCAATTCACTGGCGGCTTCGGCGAGGCCATTGAGGTATGACGAGGTCTCAATCCCTATCTCTTGTGGCGTGGGAGTGCCCTCGTATGCGATGAAGGCGTAGACACAGCGGGCTTCGGCGTATTCTTTTTGAGCGTCTTGGGTGTAGCCAGTGAAATAGATGTCAGGGTGGTCTTTGAGTAGGTCACGGGTTTCAGCCACGAGCGCACCTACTTCTAGGACTTGGGCCCTAGCTTTCTCAAGCTCGTTTCGGTGGATAGCACGGATGGCATTGGCGCTTCCACGAATGACTTCGCGCGACGCCTGGATGGCGCGTTCACGGACGGCGTGCTTCGCTTTGAACTCATCTAGGGCGGTGTTCGTGATGTTATCGAGCCGGGCTTGGTTGTCAGTCGTGTCGCTCATGGCGGAGTCTCGCTCGCTTGGCTTCGGCTGCCGTTCTTCGGCTAGGTTGGTTCTTTCGCAACAGTGTAGCAAGGGATTTTGGTGCGCAGGAGAGCTTTCCTTATGGCATCTGGAGTAGAGGAATGAGTGGAATTAGAGAGCCCAGATTGGCGGTTGTGAGGGATTTCACTTATAGGGTGAGCTGTGCTATGATTTGGGGGTTGAAATAGGGTAGTTTTACGAGCGCTGGGCGGCATTATTAAGCCGTTTAATGGCTTCTGAGGGACACCATCTATGGCGGAAGACGCAGGCAATCGGCACGAGCCCAGCCACTCGGCATATGGTCAGTCGTTTCCGGCTCCCGTTGTGGAGTGGGATATGGACCGGATTGAAGGGGAATCCATCGAGCAGCTTAAATGGAGCGCTCAAGAGGCGTTTCCTGAGCCGCTGATTGAGGTTCCGCAGGACCTAAGAAACAATATAGCGGTTACCTCGGTGGATGCACTGCTGAATTGGAGTAGGCGTAACGCAGTGTGGCCGGTGGCCTTCGGCTTAGCGTGTTGCGTCTTCGAGATGATTGCGTCTGCGATGTCGCGATTCGACATCGCGCGATTCGGCATGGAGGCTATGCGCGCTACTCCGCGCCAAGCGGACTTGTTGATTGTGTCCGGGACGCTGACTTGGAAGATGGCGCCTGCTGTACGCCGGATCTACGACCAAATGTCTGAGCCCAAATGGGTTATCGCGATGGGTGTTTGCGCTACTAGCGGCGGCCCGTATTACCAGGGCTACAGTGTGGTGCCGGGCGTCAATCACATCGTGCCGGTAGACGTTTATGTGCCGGGCTGCCCACCGAGGCCGGATGCGTTGATCTACGGGATAATGCAACTCCATGACAAGATTAGGAAATACAGTATTGCGAATGTTTCCGCAGGGGGCGCACCCCGGCAGGATCCTCGATGACCGCCGCTGTTTCAGGCGCGGACTTGGCTGAGGCCGTGAGCAATTACGCGTATGACTCCGTGATGGATTCCGATAGAGATGCAGCCTGGGTGAAACCCGAATTGATCCTGGATATTTGCCGCTTTTTGCGTAATGATCCGTCACAGGCCTATGACTTGCTTAGCTCCGTTACAGCGGTTGACTACGTGGAGTTCTTCGACGTGGTTTACCACTTGACTTCTATTTCACGAAACGCATCGACGGTGCTAAAGGTGAGATTGTATGGTCGTGAAGCGCTCTCGTTGTCGTCAGTGACGAGCGTATGGGCTGGTGCTGATCTTCAAGAGCGCGAGGTTTACGATCTTTTGGGAGTGTCTTTCGATGGCCACCCGAACCTGAAGCGAATGCTGACGTGGGAAGGTTTCCAGGGGCATCCACTCCGCCGTGACTACCTTGAGCCGCCATTGCCCTACACGTGGCCGCATGGTGGGTAGGTAGTCACGTGACGATGCACACACAACCAGTAATCGTGAATATTGGCCCGCACCACCCGAGTACCCACGGGGTATTCAGGATGCGCCTGACGATGGACGGTGAGAACATCTTGGATGTGGAGCCGGTTATAGGCTACCTGCACCGAGGCTCGGAGAAATTAGCGGAAGAAAGGCACTACACGCAGGTTATTACGCTGACGGACCGTATGGATTACGTTGCGTCGATGACAAATAACCAAGCGTATGTTTTATCGTGCGAGCAGTTGACGGGAATCACAGCCCCTGATCGGGGGCAGTACCTTAGGGTTATCGCTGCGGAACTGCAGCGCATCGTGAGCCATTTGGTGGCTACGGGCTTCTTCTTGCAAGACTTGGGCGCGTTTGCGACGCCACTTATGTACGCGATGCGCGAGCGCGAGCGAGTGTTGGATCTGTTCGAAATGCTGTGCGGTGCACGAATCACGGTATCGTACATGCGTATCGGCGGGGTTTTTCAGGATGCACCTGCCGAGTTCTGGCCGGCGTTGGGGAAAATAGTGGACGAACTGCCGGCCTTCATTGATGAGCTGGAGGGATTAATCTCGAAGAACGAGATAGTGCTAAGCCGAACACAGGGTGTTTCAGTGATTTCTGGCCGTGATGCCGTGAATGCCTCAATCACAGGACCTGTATTACGAGCATCAGGCGTTTCATGGGATCTCCGCAAGGCAGCTCCATACGACGTGTACGACAGAGTGTCATTCAACGTTCCGCTTGGCGACCAAGGGGATAACTACGACCGTTACATCATCCGTATCCGTGAGATCCGAGAGTCAGTGAAGATAATTGAGCAATGCGTGAAGCAGATTGAGCCAGGGCCTGTGCGCGCAACGTCTGCGATGCTGTTTCGTCCGCCTGTCGGCGAGTCGTATGTGCCGATCGAGGCCCCGAAGGGTGAGCTTGGGTTCTACCTGGTGAGTGACGGTTCTATTGCACCATACCGAATGCATGTGCGAGCCCCGTCATTGATTAATCTGACTTTGCTGAAGCAAATGTTGGTTGGCTGGAAGCTGTCGGATGCCATCGTGTCGTTCGGCAGCATTGACGTAAATATGGGCGAAGTGGATCGCTGATGTCCCCGCTGAAAGACAATTCCATCTTCAGTTGGACCTACGAATCCGTGGCGAACACGCTGGGTGGCCCTGAGTGGTTGGCGTACGGCCTAGGCGCGATGGCCGTGATTATGGTCGTGGTGAACGGATTTCTGCTGATTGGGACAATCTTCACATGGATGGAGCGCAAAGTGGTCAGCAGGTTCCAGTCGAGAGTCGGCCCCAACAGGGTTGGGCCTTTCGGGATTCTGCAGGCCATCGCAGACGCGGTGAAATTACTATTCCAAGAGGATATCGTGCCGAGACGTGCGGATCGGTTGCTTTTCAACGCGGCGCCTATCGTGATGTTGGCCCCTTCGCTTTTGGCGTTGGCAGTGATTCCGTTCGGTAGCGGCAGCTACGTTGCTGATATCAACATCGCTGTCCTGTACGTGGTAGGAATGAGTGGTATTGCGTCGTTGGCAGTGCTGATGGCAGGCTATTCGTCGGGTAATAAGCTAGCGTTGCTCGGCAGTATGCGTGCCGTTGCAATGTTGCTGTCATACGAGATTCCGCTGGTGATGGCGCTCCTGGGCATCACTATCCTGGCGGGTTCAATGTCAATGGTGGACATCATTGAGGCGCAGAGCGTGCCTTTCCTGCTGGTGTCACCGTTAGGCGCGCTGATATTCCTGATCGCTATGTCCGCAGAGTTGAATCGCCCTCCGTTCGATGTGACCGAGGCGGAGTCGGAATTGGTAGGCGGGTACTTGACCGAGTATTCGGGGATGAAATTTGGAGTGTTTTACCTGGCTGAGTTTTCGAACGTCGTGCTTGCCGGTGCGCTGTTCGCGATCCTCTTCTTGGACGGCTGGGAGTGGGCAGTACTGCCTTCTCACTTGTGGTTCCTGATAAAGGTCTTCGGGTTCCTGTTCGTAGCGTCATGGGTGCGTGCGACGCTACCCCGCATGAGAATCGACCATATCTTGGCGTTCGCGTGGAAGTATCTATTTCCGCTCAGCTTGGTGAATGTGGTGGCGCTAGCGATGGAAACCATCGCTTGGCCAGACCCATCGCCCGTCCAACTGTGGATGATGATTGCGATTAACTGGGGCATTGCGTTTACAGCAATCCCGCTGATGTCGTTGGTGACTAACCTGGGTACGCCTGCTCGTGCGGGTCAACGAGTTGTCCAGACTGAGGAGGTCAACTGATGTATGGCATCGGCATATTAAGGGGCTTGGTTGTAACCGCGAGGAATCTGGTACGCAAACCAGTGACTATCCAATACCCCGAAGAGAGCGTGCCCCAGGCATCACGATTCCGGGGCCAAGAGTTTACGTGGTTCGTTGACCGGTGCACGGGTTGCGCTAGCTGCGCGAAGTTTTGCCCGCTAGGCATTATCCGGATTGTGACAGACCCAAATGGCGGGAACGAGCAAGATGGTGGTACCTACCGCGTGGATACATTTGATATCGACCAGGCTCGCTGCATGTATTGCGGATTGTGTGTCGAGGCCTGTCCGTACGACGCGCTGCACATGGGGTCGAATTTTGAAGCTGCTCAGTACCGACGCCAAGACCTTCTAATTACGAAGGAGGACCTGAACGGACGGGATAAGCACCCCAGCACGTGGTTTCGTCCGCAGCTTGAGCGGGAGAAGTTTGACCCGTTTGCAGGTGAATCGAAGAAATGGGAAGACACGGGCCGTGAGGCTCGCTTCTGGCATCCCCAGCGTCCTGAAATGCTTCCTGATGATGGGGACACCCGGCCGACCGCGGACGGTGAATACAAGTAATGGAGAACGCATTTAAAGAGTTTGCGTTCTGGTCTCTGGCCGTCGTTACGGTGCTCGGAGCGTTTGGTGTTGTGCGGACTCACAATATGTTCCGTGCGGCACTGTTGCTGGTCGTGAGCTTCGTGGGAGTCGCGGGCATATTCGCTTTAGTGAATGCAGAGTTTCTTGCTGTGGTGCAGTTGTTGGTGTACGCAGGCGGTGTTGCGGTGCTGGTGATCTTCGCCGCGATGATTACGTCGAACGTTACCGAGAGCAACAGCAGTACCAGGGCGCAGCCCTTCGCGGTGCTGGTGTCATTGTTACTGCTCTCAGCGTTGGTGTTCTCAGTGGTACAGGCTGAGTGGTCACTGCTACCCGATGTCCTGCCAGAGCCGTTGGCCGCTGTGTTTGTGGATACCCCTGCGGCAATCGGGCGGTTGTTGCTGGACCAGTTCCTGTTGCCGTTTGAAATAGCAGGGGTGTTGCTGTTGGCTGCGGTGATTGGTGCGCTTTCGTTGGTCAGGGAGCGGTAGACGTGTTGGAACGATTACTCATCTTATCTGCCATTTTGTTCTGCATAGGGCTTTACGGTGCTCTTTCGCGGCGTCACGTGATTGCAGTGCTTATATCGGTCGAGATTATGTTTAACGCAGTGAATGTGGCATTAGTGGCGTTCTCAAGGTATGTAACACCTGCTGCGCTGCGTGCGGCAGGCGAGGTGACGCCAATCGCCGAATCTACTCTCCTCGCTGGACAGTCTTTTGCGGTGTTTGTGATTGTGGTTGCTGCCGCGGAGGTGGCATTAGGACTGGCTCTGGTGATTGCGATGGTGCGGACGAAAGATTCAGTTGACGTGACAGAGGCGTCGCTGATGCGGCGCTGATGGAAATGTCTGGTTGATTTGATAGGACGACAACCTGCTAGAGCGGGCTGAGAGTTTGGAATATGTGGGTTGATTACAAAAAAACGCCGACCCTGATGTTGGCCGAGATGTGGAAAGAAGTCCTCGAAGGCGAAGGCTTGCCTGTGCGCCTCTTGCCCGAAGGCGGCATCTTGAATCACGGAGAGTCTGTGGCGTTCAGGGTCATGGTTCCTCGCGGTAGGGAGCACGTGGCGGACGAGATTCTTAGGAAATTATGACGACGCCTTTGCAAAAAGCGGCGGTTGCGGGAGGCTGCGCTTGATTAACGAGGCTGCTGTCTGGGCCATCGTGGGTCTGCCGTTACTCGGCGGATTCCTCATTATCGCAGTGCTCCGTCCATGGACCCGGTCGCTGTGGCAAGCTAGTGCTTCTGTAGGTATCGTGGCGATAGGCGGAGCGTTCGCGTTGAGCCTTTGGGCGTTGAACTCGGTTCGCGGCCACCATGGGGAGTCGATTGGGTTCTCTCCGCACTCATGGTTCACTGTGGGTGGTGACGTTACCCAGGGTGCTTTCGAGCTGACTATTGGCGTGCTACTGGACCCGCTGTCGGCCATGATGGCGGTGGTGATAACGGGCGTAAGCCTGTTAGTGCAAGTGTACTCACTCGGCTACATGCGCAAGGCCGCCAATGCCGAAGATGGGGCGTTCGTGGACTACCCGCGCTACTTCGCTTACATGTCATTTTTCACGGCGGCGATGTTAGGGCTGGTTCTAGCGTACAACTTGATTCAAGCATTTCTGTTTTGGGAATTGGTCGGATTGTTCTCGTACCTGCTGATTGGGTTCTGGTTCCACCGACCTGCTGCTGCAGCTGCTGCCAAGAAGGCCTTCATCGTGACTCGCATCGGCGATTTCGGGTTTATGCTCGCGCTGATGTGGTTGTTTTCACACCGAGGCGAATTCCTGGTACGGGGACAGAATCCATTTGAGATCCCCGATATCAACTCGGCTGCACCGCTGCTGTCAGCGAGCCTCGTGACTTGGGCGGCCCTTGGTCTGTTTGCAGGGGCAGTGGGTAAGTCAGCCCAGTTCCCGTTGAATACGTGGTTGCCTGATGCGATGGAAGGACCAACCCCTGTGAGTTCGTTAATACACGCTGCAACGATGGTTGCGGCTGGGGTTTTCTTGGTGGCTCGAATGTTCCCTCTGTTCGAGGCTTCGTCATGGGTCTTGAATGTTGTGGCACTGACCGGCGGTGTAACTGCGGTGATTGCTGCGACGATGGCGTTGGTTACGAATGATATCAAGCGAGTGCTTGCGTTTTCGACGGTGAGTCAGTTGGGTTACATGTTCATTGCACTGGGCGTCGGTGCGCCTGGGGTGGCGCTGTTCCACCTGCTTAATCATGCGTTTTTCAAGTGCTTGCTATTCCTGAGTGCCGGCAGTGTGCATCACTCGGTGCAGACGTTCGATATGCGATACATGGGTGGCCTGCGCGCCTGGATGCCAGTGACATACGGGCTGACGGTCATCGCCGGATTGAGCCTTGCGGGTGTTTTCCCATTAGCAGGTTTCTGGAGCAAAGATGAAGTGCTGGCTGCGGCATGGAGTATTAGTCAACTAACACCTGGTACGGGAGCTGGTGTTGTCGGGCAAGCGACGTTCTGGTTGGCGTTGGTCGCAGCTGGGATGACAGCGTTCTATGTGTTCCGGCTGATTATTTTGACTTTTCATGGTGAATTTCGCGGAGGGATCGAAGCTGTGCCAATGGCGGATCGGGCCGCTGATGAGGCCCATAGCCACGTGCATAAGGGTGAATCCCCTCTTTCCATGCTAGTGCCGATGTCGGTGCTTGGCTTGATGGCTATTGGCTCAGGCGCTGTACTGAACAGCGTTATTGAACTAGGGCCTGTGCCCGCGCATTGGTTTTCGCACTTCTTCAACGAACCCTCCCCCGAGTTAGTGGTCTGGATAGCGGGACTATCGATGACGTTGGTTTTGGGCGGTATCACTTTGGCGGTAGCAATCTATGGGATGAAATGGTTCGATTTAGCTCGCATGCCTAAGCAGTGGCATATGTTGAACCGGGTGTTGGATCAGCGCTACTACATGGATTACTTCTACGAGACGCTGGTGGTGCGTCGCGCGTTATTCAAGGGCGTGTTCCTGGCTAGCGATTGGATTGATCGCAAGGTTGTGGATGGTACTGTGGATCTCGTGGGCTGGGCCGGGCGCAACACTGGCAAATTTGTCGGGCAGCTTCAGAGTGGCCAGGTGCAGGCGTATGGAATTGCCGTATCTGTTGGCGTGATTACGCTGCTGTGGACGTACCTGGTGAGGAGCTAGATGTTGCTTAGCGCCCTTATTTTCCTTCCCATTGCCAGCGCCTTGCTAGTGCTAGTGCTAGGCGAGACACAGCAGAGGGCACGGCAGATCGCGCTCACTGCCGCGATTGCGGAGCTGGCACTGGCTCTGGTGGCCTTCGTTGGCTACGACACCGGGTCTGGTGGATACCAGTTTACCGAGCGCTTCGACTGGATATCTGCGTTCAATATCCAGTACCTACTGGCAATGGATGGATTGAGCGCGCCCATGGTGCTGCTCAACGGGATCCTGGGGTTAGCTGCGGTGCTGGTTTCATGGAATGTGAAGGACCGACCGAACCAGTACTACATGTGGCTGCTGTTGTTGCAAGGCGCGGTCATGGGCGTGTTTGTTTCACTGGATCTGGTCCTGTTTTTCGTTTTTTGGGAACTGGAGCTGGTACCAATGTTCTTCCTCATTTCCTCATGGGGAACAGGGCGGCGCGAGTACTCGGCGATGAAATTCCTTATTTTCACGTTCCTAGGCTCGGCGTTCATGCTGGCAGCGATGCTGACGCTGTACTTCTCAATGCCCAGTGGTGAGAGGACGTTCGACATTATGGCGCTGGTGGGACGGGACATGGCAAACCTATTGGTGCCAACCTGGTTGATCTTCGCTGGATTCCTTATCGCGTTCGCGGTGAAGCTGCCAATGTTCCCTCTACACACTTGGCTGCCTGATGCGCATACGGATGCACCTACGGCAGTGAGTGTGATGCTGGCCGGTGTGCTTCTGAAGATGGGTGGGTATGGGTTGCTGCGAATCAACGCAGGCTTATTCCCGGAACAGATGGCAGATTTCGCATCGCCCTTGTCAATCATTGCTGTGGTAAGCGTGCTGTATGGGGCGTTCATTGTGATGCGGCAAACAGACCTCAAGCGCATGGTCGCTTACTCGAGCGTGAGCCATATGGGCTTCGTAACGCTGGGAATCGCATCGGTCGCGGGTACCGGAACTTCGCTGAGTAGCGTAGGAATGAACGGTGCGGCCTTGCAGTTGTTTACTCACGGTACCATTACGGGGTTATTGTTCGTGGTGGTGGGACTCATCTACGAGCGAACGCATACTCGACACATCCCCGACATGGGCGGCCTCGCGAAGCAGATGCCGTTGATTGCACTCGGCTTCATGGTCGCTGGACTGGCGTCGCTGGGCTTACCGACGACGAGTGGGTTCGTGGCTGAATTGTTGATTTTCCTGGGTACGTTTCAGGTTTTTGGGCTGGCGACAGCGCTGGCGGCGTTTGGCGTGGTGCTGGCTGCGGGCTACATCCTGTGGACAGCGCAGCGAACGCTGTTCGGGCCGAGCATGGCACGGTGGGGTAGCCTCACGGATGCGAGACCGGTGGATGTAGCGGCAATGCTGGTGCTGATAATCCCCATCTTCGTGGTGGGCCTGTACCCAAGTGTGCTAACAGATGTTTTCGCGGTTGGGATTGACCCCATCATGGCAGGCTTCAGCCTCGTCGGTTTCGGGGGCTAGCGGATGAACATTGGGATTCGTGATTTATTCCTTATTTCGCCGGAATTGTCGGTCATAGTCCTCGCAATCATCGTGGTCTCGCTCGATTTGGCAGTGCGACGCAAGGGTGTCGTTATTGCAGTGGCGGTCATTGGTTTGCTGGTGCCGATGGTCGCTGGCGTGAGCGTGTGGAGCGACATTCGCACGACAGGGGCCGATACTGCCTTCAACGGGGCGCTGGTGGTTGATGAGTTCGCGTTGTATTTCAAGTTTCTCACTGTGACTGTGCTGGCGCTGTTGTTCCTTTCGTCATCGGAATATGCGTCACGGTTTCATCCATTCCAGGCTGAGTTCTACGGTCTACTGTTGTTGTCCTCAGCGGGTCTGATGCTGTTACCTGCGGCGGGTGACTTGATTACGGTCTACATCTCGCTTGAGTTGGCTTCGCTTCCGGTAATCGCGCTGGCGGCGTATAACAAAACGCGACTAAAATCGTTAGAGGCTGGCCTGAAATATCTGATGCTGTCGGCGGTATCGTCAGCTGTGCTGCTCTATGGATTTGCTTTCCTGTACGGAGCGACAGGCACGTTGCAGCTAGTATCGTTTGACCCTGCGATTCCGGCTATTGGGCAGATGTTGATGAACGGTGAATCATCAATTCCATTCGGTGGTGTGGCGGTGATGGTGGGTGTGGTGTTGGTGGTAGCAGGATTCGGTTTCAAGCTGTCTATAGTGCCGTTTCAAATGTGGACACCTGACGTCTATGAGGGTGCACCAACCCCTGTTGCGGCGTACCTTGCGGTGGCAAGCAAAGCTGCCGCGTTCGCGGTGGTGCTGCGGGTGTTTTACACGGGACTCGACCCGGTGGCGTCGGATTGGTCATTGTTATTCGCAGTGCTTGCGGCGATAACAATGACGGTCGGTAACGTGATTGCGATAGCGCAGACTAACGTGAAGCGTTTACTGGGTTATAGCGCCATAGCACAGGCAGGCTACTTGCTCATGGGCGTTGCGGCTTACGTGGGCTCAGGGCCCGACCCGGAGCTGGGTATCGAAGCAGTACTGTTCTACTTGGCGGGCTATGCCGCGATGAACATGACGGCGTTCTTCGTGGTGATGGCGGTTACTAATCGTACTGGCGACGAGACAATCGATGGGCTTGCGGGGATGGGGCGACGCGCACCTCTCCTGGCAGCGCTCCTCGGGTTGGCGTTGTTGTCGTTGACGGGAATCCCGCCGACGGTGGGATTCATCGGTAAATTGTTCCTGTTCAACGCTGCTATTAACGCCGACATGTTGTGGCTGGCTGTGATTGGCCTGCTG
The DNA here is from genome assembly GCA_937901475.1 of uncultured Dehalococcoidia bacterium. Lineage (GTDB taxonomy): Bacteria > Chloroflexota > Dehalococcoidia > Lucifugimonadales > Australimonadaceae > CALGTL01. Next base: position 43,542 of record CALGTL010000162.1, on the reverse strand, counting down.
AACAGCGTGTTGTCTGCCTACTACTACCTGAGTGTCGTGCGAGTGATGTACCTACGGGAGTCGGACAACCCCATACGCATCACTTTGCCGCTGTACGCGTGGGCGGCGTTAGCTGTGACGTCCTGTGCAATCCTAGTGCTTGGCCTTTGGCCAGGCGGGCTTTTGGAAGTCGCTCGGCAGGCTGCCCTCAATCTGGTTTAATACCTGGCTGCTGTATTTGGCAACCAGCTGTAACAACCTGACGGTGCCCGTTTTCCTGCCCCCTTCGCTCCTTGCGCTGTGCTACTCATTCGGGCTTTCCCTGCGCCTTCAGGAAGGGCTAGCGGACGCTATCGTTAGACGCTATATTTCGCTGTCGCAGTGGTGTGCACTCATGGATAGCTGGCTAGCCCATGGCGTCGGCGTAGATCTTGTCTACTTGTGGCACGACCGGGCTGTACTGCGACCCTTGGCGCACCCACAGGTTGGCGCGATTGACATCACCTCCGGGTTGGTACTCCTGGAACAGCGCTAGCATCTCGTTCTCAAGGGGATCCCTGAATGTGTTCATGACCTCTTCGCCGCGGGCGGCCAAGTCCATCTGGTCGTGGAGCAATTTCCGGAAGAGAATGATTCCCACGTCTGATTGCCCCAGCTTCTCTAATTCACGCCTGGCGACGGGACCTTGGGTTGACCATGCCATCATGTCTTGCCCGAGCGTGTAGTCGACGATGCATGAGCCATCCTCAGCGAACGCGGGAATCTCGTAGTGTGGGACGGTCTCTTGGACGGGCGCAGTTACGCCTGGAGGCATGGCATAAGCGCTGAACACGAGGTGAAGAGTGTGTGTGTCGTCCATCGGGACGCGGTACTCGAATGACGATCCCACACGGAGGATGTTCGGGAACAGGATGGGATGCCCCGACGTCCATTCTGGGTCTGCGGTCGTTGTGCCTGGGTCCCCGGTACTCGCCTTGAACGTACGTCGTTTGATGATGCCATGGTCGAACAGGTCGAAGCTGATAGAGCCGTGCTCGCGTACGCGCCACGGCTCTAAATTTGGGCGCTGCGGGATGTCGGCACGACCCTCTGGGTCGAGCAGCGCATTGGTGTAGTAGCCGTGTAGCCATTCAACGTGGACAGGATCTAGGGAATTCTCCATGCACTGGAGCCAGTTGCAGGGGAGGACAGTCACGCCAACGTCGCGGACGACGTTTTCCCAAACGAAAAGATCCCAGCGGGGCACGAGCGGCGCGGGTGCAGGGCCCATGTAGGCCAGCAGCACGCCGCCCAGCTCCTGAACGGGATAGGCAACGGTCTTTACTTTGTCTTTGAAACGCCCGTCAGGATGCACTGTCTCTTCGAACGGTTGCTCGGTGCATTGGCCGGCCTCGTTGAACATCCAGCCGTGGTACATGCAACGGAGACCATGTTCTTCCGGAATCCCATAGGAGAGGTCTACGCGGCGGTGAGGGCAAATGGCATCGATGAGGCCGTAATTGCCAGAGAGGTCCTTGTAGAGAACGAGATCTTCGCCGAGGAGGCGGACCGACTTGGTGGGGCGCTCGGCCAACTCGCCTGTGGCGGCGATAGGGTGCCAGTAGCGCCTGAGGAGTGCTCCCATAGGAGTGCCTGGGCCTACCTGTGTCAATCGTTCATTCTCTGTAGTGGTTAGCATCTCTCGCCCCCGGTTGGTTTCTCCACTGCAGTTGATGATATGGGAGGAGCGACCGCAAATCCATGCGTGTGGCGTGCTACGCTTCGCTACTCACAATGAGTGTGCAGGAGCAATCATGTCCAATGAACAAATAGCAGCAGCGCAGGCATACGTGAACGCTCTCAGTACGGGTGATAAACAGGCGGCGAAGGCGGCGTCGCCACATTTGGCAGAAGACGTGACACTTAAGGCGGGACCGCGCGAGTTTTCGGGTCACGATGATGTGTTGGCGCGTATTACTGGTGTGTGGCCATTGACGCCGGTGTATCGCAAGACGACATGGCCGGCACCTATCGAGGTAGGTGACCACGTGGCAGTGGTTGCACCGATGGCAGCCGTAGGTGCGGGGCCGACGGAGGTTCACTTGAAGTTCTGGTTCAACGATGCGGGAAAGATTGCTCGCGTGGAGCAGGACAACATTACCGGTACGCCGTTGCTGGAGACCAACAAGTTACCTGATTTCGTCAAGAGTCGTGTAAACGGTGCTTTAGTTAACGACACTCCGATTGTTGTGGCGTATGTCGATGCTAATGGATACCCGCGAGTGTCGCTTCGTGGCAGCGTGCAAGCGTACAGCGACACGCAGCTAAGCATTTGGGTGCGTGCGTCGACTACGGGTATGGCTGTGGCGATTGCAAGCAACCCGCACGTGGAACTGCTTTACCGCGATAACCCTAGCCGTTCGACTTTAATCTTTAAGGGAAAGGCGCGAGTGGAGGCGGACGAATCGATTCGCAAGCAAATATACGACGATTCCCCTGAGGTTGAACAGAACCATGAGTCCTGGGCTAATGGTGCGGCGATTATCATCGATTTGAGTGAGGTCAGTGGTGCAACACCTGATGGGCGCGTGCGAATGGAGGCTTAGGCAAGTCGTTAAGAGAGACGCTCACAATTAGGCGCTTGGGTGCAGAGCTATGCGTGCGGCTCGTTCCCAACTGGAATCAAACCTTACCCATATAGGGCCTAGGGTTGCGAGTACTAGCGCGTCAAGCGGCGAAGCTGCGAGGAAATAACATCAACGCCAAGAACAAGGAGTAAGTACCAACCCAGAAGTAGCGTTACGCTGGTGTAGTGGAAGTTGCTCATGCTGAGTCGAAACTCCATGCCCAATCCGCCAGCGGCCACGAAACCGACGACTATTGTCGTTCGGATTACAACCTCCCATCGATAAAGGAGGTAAGTCAGGAATCGAGGCAGCGCTTGCGGCAATACCCCGTACAGCAGCATCGTGGCCCGCCCTGCACCTGCAGCCTGTAGCGCACGTATGGGCTTAACGTCCATGCCTTCAACGACTTCGGATGTTAGCTTGCCGAGCACTCCGTAGTTGTGGATAGCCAGCGCAAGGGCGCCGGGTAGCATTCCTGGCGTGAAAATGAACACGATAATCAGCGCCCAAACAAGCTCCGGTACGCTCCGCACGAACGCCCAAGTGATGCGTACCACCAAGAACACGCTGTGTGACGCTAATCCTGCGTTTGGTGCCAAATCCCCCAGCATCACGTTGCGAGCGCCTAGCAAAAAGGTCGCCAGCGCTGCGGTACCTGACAACATAATGGCTAGTACGCTCATGGCCAGCGTATCGTAAGCCAAATGAGCCCCCCGCCACCATTCGGAAGAATCAGCGTACGCAGGGCTGGTGACTTTACCTACTCCTGCAAGATCCTTTACGAATCCCCAGGCCCGCGTGGCTGATTCTGCAGAGAGGAAAGGCACCCGTTGCTGTCGATCCCATTCGAAAATGAACAGCCATGAGGCCAGGAGCAGCAAGGTGCCGAGAGCAAAAGAGGCTTGGACTACTCCAAGGAGAGGAAGCATTGACCTAACAGCGAGCCGCGCACGAACGAGGATTTTCACAGGATGATCTTTCGCCGTACAGTAGCACTCCATGCTTCGACTAGCACAATCAAGCCTACAAGCCCCAGTATGAATGTCCACGCACGGCCATAGGCAAGGTCGTCCAACGAGATTCCAATCTGGTAGCCGAGTCCTCCTAGCCCCACGAAGCTCAGCACTGTCGCAGACCGTATCCCACACTCGAACCGGTAGAACGTGTAGCCAATTAGTTCAGGTAGTACTGCTGGCAAACGGCCGTACCAGAAGACCCGCCATTCCGAGGCACCTGCGTTCCTTAGCGCGCGAAGCGGGGCCTCCGGCACGTCTTGAAACAGTTCTGAATAAATTCTTCCTAGTATGCCGCCGTACGGAATCGCAAGAGCTAGCACCGCAGCCAGAGGGGATAGCCCAATCGCTGCGACGAAGAGCCATGCCCACACCAACTCATGAATCGAGCGTAGGAACCCTAGGATGAATCGTACTAGGGTTTGCACGGTTCGACGTTTATTGGCCGAACTGTTCAGTACGCCTGAGCCGACTATTCCGAGAGGAAGTCCAATAACCAACGCGAGGCTAAGGCCAGCAACCGCATAGGCGACGGTTCGCCATGCTGCTATCAGGAGCTTGCCGAGGGTCTCTCCCGAGAGATCTAGCTTGAATATGGCTCCTGAGATTTCCCCTAACGCAGAAATTCCTCTTGTGTGCAACACCCCATCTTTCCATTCAACGCTCGCGAGACTCCATGCTAGCGCGCCGAGTAAGATGATCATCAAAAGTCGCCGACTTTCCATCAATTTACTCACGCTAGCCACCGCGTTCCTCCTCAATCTTGTAAAGCGCATTTAGGTCGGTACGAGTCACGTCGCTCGCCGGGCAATCGAAGAGGATCCGCCCATTGCGTAACCCCACCAGTCGGTCGAAATAGCGGGTTGCCAGGTCAATAGCATGCATCGATGCGATGAGGGTCAGCTTTCGCTCGTGGGCAATCGAGACCAGTAGGGCAAGAACATCCTCTGCGCGTGCTGGGTCCAGTGACGATACTGGTTCATCAGCGAGAATTATCTTGGGGTCTTGGACCACAACTCTGGCGATAGCCACTCGCTGTTGCTCACCACCAGACAGTCGTCCCGCTCGTTCCTCCGCTCGCCCTGCGATACCCACGCGTTCCAACGCTCGCATCGCCAAGGGCTTGTCACGTGGAGCAAGTAGCGACAAGATCGATTTCCAAGCACCCCAGGCTCCCAAGCGACCTGCGAGCACGTTCTGCAACGCTGAAAGATTGGGGACCAGGTCGTATTGCTGCGCAACGACACCGACAAGTGATGCTAACTCGCGTCCAGGTTTCAACGAAGACAGATCTTGGCCATACAGACTCACTCGTCCAGCGTCCGGGCTTACAGAACCAGCTATGAGTTCCAGTAGCGTGGTTTTCCCAGCGCCACTTGGCCCAACGAAAGCAATGGCCTGTCCGGGTGGAACGAACAATTCAACATCGTTCACGGCACTAGTGATGCCAAACCTTTTCGTTAAACCTTCGACACTGACTGCGAGTGCCGGTCTAACGTTCAATGATGCCGAGCGTGGTTGCAATTTCTTCAATCGCCTTGTAGTTGTCGTTATTGGTTGCGATGAACCGGTCGGTTTGGAATGCTTCTGCAATCTCGGCTTCCTCGCCGCCGCGAGATGTGTCAATCGAAAGGAGAGCCTGACGGAGCCGCTTGGTCGTTCCCTCTCCGAACGTAGCATCTAGGTCACCACGGACAACCCAGTGATAGTCATAGTAAGGGGGAGTTCGGTAGAACACATCGACCTTCGTGAGGTCGACTTCGCGGGAAGCTACACGCGCTTCCCATACTGCTTCGTTCAACGCACCAACGTGAAATGCACCCGATTCGACGAGTTTCCAGGTCACATCATGGGACCCTGAGTAAGAAGGAGGGCCATTCAAATCAGATTCGAGGTCGACTCCGGCATCAATCAAGAATGACCTAGGCATCAGGTGCCCAGAGGTCGAACTTTCGCTGCCGAAGGTCAACGATAACCCTGCTACTTGGGTGAGGTTAGATAAACCAAGGGCTGGGTCTGCCACGAATACGGAGTGGAAATTCTCGTCTCGGGGTCGTTGGGCTAAGGCCTGGGCATTGGGTGTGGCCAGTCTCGCTTGCACACCAGTCAGGCCTCCGAACCAGCCCAACTGGAGATCGTTATTCTTGAATCCGGTCACTAATGCTGAATAGTGACTGGATGGCAAGTACTGCACTTCCACGTTCAATTGATAAGCCAAATATTCGGCTAATCTACCGAACCGGGCTTCCAGTAGTGAAACATCCTGATCAGGTATCCCTCCGATGTATAGAACAGCCTCACCCTTCGCTGAGCATGCATTGGCTACTAAAGCAACAGTAATCACGAGTAGCGAGGACAAATAGATACGACGTAGCGTTGCCCGCATGATGGCCTCCGTATACATAAATTTGTGGAGCAGTAAATTCCCTGCCTCCGACAGCACTGGCTGAAAGAGAAGGATCAGCAATCGCTAGGGATTGGCAGTGAACCTACCTAGGAATCGAGTTGATTCTGGGTGCATAAGCGCCACTTCTCGGTTCTGTTATGGCCTTGCTTCAAACCATGCATCACTCCCAGTGCACAGTGATTGGATTTTAGCTTAACCCCCGCCCCCCCTCGTTGGCCGGGTAGAGAGATTCAGGTTCGCGCATAGGCGCCTGCTGTAGAGGCGTAGTGCTTAGCGAATCATGTCGATGGTGACTTCGTTGAGGCCGAGGGGTTCACCGCGCTCAAAAGTGGTGAGGTTGTTGAGAGTGGTTTCGGCGATTGCGGTCATAGCCTCAGTGGTGAAGAAGGCTTGGTGGCCTGTGATGAGGGCGTTGGGGAAGGTCATAAGTTGCGAGGAAAATTCGCCTGGGATGACTTTCCCCGATAGGTCATGGAAGAAGAAATCAGACTCCTCTTCATAGATATCGAGCCCAAGGAAACCGAGCTGCCCTGCCTTCAAGGCATCGAGTGCGGCAGCGGGGTCGATGAGTGCCCCACGGCTGGTGTTCACAAGCATTACGCCTCGCTTGGTCTTAGAGAGAGCTTCGTGGTTGATGATGTGGTTAGTTTCAGGTGTGAGCGGGCAGTGAAGAGTGATCACATCAGACTCGTTGAAAAGAGTGTCCAGGGCTACGTACTCAGCTCCATAGTTCGTGATTGATTGATTGGGGCGAGGGTCATTGAGTAGCACGCGGCAGCCGAACCCGGTGAGAATCTGGGAGACGATTGCTCCGATGCGGCCAGTGCCAATTACTCCGACAGTTTTGCCGTGAAGGTTGAACCCCAAGAGGCCTTCCAGCTCGAAACTACCTTCACGGACGCGAGTGTGAGCCCGGTAGAACTTCCTGTTCAGCGCCAGCATAAGGCCGATGGTGTGCTCAGCGACGGCATTTGGTGAGTAAGCAGGAACGCGGGCGATGGTGATACCTAATCGCGCGGCTTCGGCCAGGTTTGTATTGTTGAAACCGGCGCAACGTAAAGCGACAAGTTTGGTTCCCCCACCAGAGAGCATCGATAGTACTTGCGGGTCGACTTCGTCGTTGGTGAATACGCATACCGCGGGGATGCCGAAGGCGATGGACACCGACTCCACTGTGAGCCGGGACTCGAAATAGCCAATCTCATGCCCGGCCGATGGGCCTCCATTGTCGATCAGCCTTTGATTTGCTTCATCGAAAAATCTTTTGTCGTAGGGTTTGGTCGAGAAAATAGCTACACGCATGCTTACATGCCTTCCGTGAAAGCTTCGATGAGCCTAGCAGTAGCGAATTGCGGGTCGGGAGACTCGGTAACTGTGGCGGTCACGCAGAATCCATCAGCGCCGGCATTGGCGATTTCCGCAGCGTTCTTTGCCGTGACGCCACGATAGGCAATCAACGGAGGGCCGCCCTTGGTGACGTGCATTCCGATAGTTCGCAGGAGATCTAGGCCACGCGCGGTACTCACTGCAACGTAGTCCGCGCCCGCAGCGATAGCGGTTCGTACCTCGTCCGCAGTGGTGGCGGAGGGTCCTGCAATCTGCCATGGAGTCAATACCTTGCGGACGGCGTCTAGAGAGAGTCCGTTTTCGGGAAGCCGGACTCCGTCTGCTTTGATGGCTGCCGCGATATCTACGCGATCTTGGATTATGAAGAGCGCTCCTGAGGCGCTGCATAACTCTTGAACCCGTTCTGCTGTGTCGATGTCGCGGGGCATTACGCGTAGCTGGATAGCAATGGCGCCTCCTTTGAGGACTTGCTCGGCAATATCGCTTACAGGGCGATCCTTGGTCATCTGGGGATCTATGACCACACAGAGCCCACGCATGCGGTCGGCAAGTCGAGTTCGTAGGCGTAAACCAGAGGCAACCCAAGCTGCATGCATCACAGGCATAAGGCCCGTGAGGTGCGCGCTTTTATCGTTGTGTGGTAGCAATTCAGTACTGATACGGGCGAGCGTCTCTACGATGCCTACGAGACCCAGATAACGTTGATCAAGCCCGCCGGGCCATGTTAAATCCCGGACCGCTTCCATTGCACTCTCCATTGCGGCGATTGCTTCAGGCGCGAGCTTGTGGAGTCCGATTTTCTGGGCATGGGTGAGGCGCGACATGGCACGCTCATCCTCCGCTTCGCCAGACTGAGCTGCAGCGAAGTCAGCGGTCAGGTGGCGCATGGCATCTATAAGTAGTTCTTTGGTGAAGTGCGTGGCTTCCTGGGGGGCTGGCTGTTGCTCAGTCAAGGTTTGGTCTCTCGAATCTACCGGCGAGTGAGCCGGGCTGTGATGATGGTCCCGAAGACCACGATGATGCGACTAATCACTACGGTGAGCAGGATGCGGAGGCGGGGCCTTATAGCGTGGATGACAGTATCACGTCCCAGGGTTCATTGGTGTGCTTCGGTGTGAATCAAATCGCGCCTCACCCTGGAAACTCGTGGCTTCGCTGCAGGCCTAAAGGTCACTGGCGTACTGATGATCCGAAAGGAGAGGGTTGGTTATCAGAGCGCGGTCAAATCCCCCTTGCTGCTGGCAGCGTCGCTCCGCGACAATCGATGAATGGTGAGTAAGTACATACCAACGACGCGGTTTGGTGAGGTGGTCGAGGCCTCCGTGGAGCAATTGATGGGGCAGTGCCATCAATTGTACGAGTCTCCTGCACTGGGAACGCTTGTGCGGGCGGGCGAGGACGTGTTCGGCGTGGTGAGCGGTATCACGACGACTGCGCTTGATCCGTCGAGGCGGGTGATCGCGCGAGGTGCTGAAGTGGAGACAGAGGCAGAGATCTATGCGGCGCATCCACAGCTTGAGAAATTATTACGTACCGACGTGAAGATTGCGATCACCGGGCATCGTGAGGCGAACGGAGTGGTGCACCAGTACCTACCGTCGCAACCGCCACGGATACATACATTCCTCTACACCTGTACCCCGGATGAAGTGCGCAGCTTCTTTGGCATTGGCGCGGTTCCGCGATTGGATTTTCTGTACCTCCTCGCCGGATTTGGTGGGTCTGGCGACGATGCTATGGCTGCGGCGTTACGCAACGCATCGCAAGCGTTCAACGACCCACGAGCGTTCCTGATCGCGGCAAGCCGAACGGTGGCCATGGAACTTTCAGGGGATACTGCGCGCATCAATGCGATCGTGCGGCGCTTGCCAATCGGCGAGGGCACGATTTGAGCAACGCCTTTGAAGAATTAGGTCTCGCTGAGCCCTTGCCACCAAAGGATGAGGCGGTAGAGATCGGAATCATCGTTGGCGGCTCGCTGTCGCAGGGATTGGATGTACGGCTGACGGGCAACGGCACTGTGGAAGATGCGAAGGTGGGCACCTTCGTGACGATTCAGGGTACGCGCCACCGCTACTTCGGCATCATCACTGATTTGTCGCTCGAGAGTGCGGACGGCCGACTGTCCTCGAACATCGCAAACGCGGATGCCGCAATGGCGGAAGTGCTATCAGGCACGGGAACGTTCGCCCAGGCTCAGGTTACGCCGATGCTGATGACTGGCATGGGAGAGGAGGAGCCACAGCCTGCACGGTCATTGCCAGCTCACTTCGCTCCTGTGAATCGAGCCACGAATGAAGACGTGCAGATGATCTTTGGCGAAGAAGATAAAACCCACATCTATATCGGTAGCCCATTAGACATGGAAGACACCCGGGTTTGCTTGAACCTTGAGGAATTGGTGAAGCGTTCCAACGGGGTTTTCGGGAAAAGTGGCTCGGGCAAGAGTTTCCTTACCCGCATTCTGCTGACGGCGATAGCCCAGCGTGGGCTGGCGACGCACTTGATTTTCGACATGCATTCTGAGTATGGCTGGCAGGCGACCTCGGAGAGTGGCTATGCGGTGAAAGGGCTACGCCAGATATTGCAGAGCGGTGTGTCGGTGTTCTCGCTGGATCTAGAGTCTGCGCGAAGGCGTAATTTAACGCCTGATTATGACGTGAAAATAGGCCTCGACGAGATCGAACCTGAAGATATTGCGATACTGTCTTCGACTCTGGGTATTTCGGATGCTGGCGTGAACGCTTGCTACACACTTTATGATCGCTACGGGAAGCGCTGGATTGGTGAGTTTTTAGGTATGGATGCGAGTGCGATGGCGGGGCTTGCTTCTGAGGGGGAACACGCTGGTGTGCTGGGAGCTCTCCGTCGGAAATTGCGTGATTTGGATCGTATCGCATTCATCCAACCAGAGGCGCCGTCAGGTGGTGGCGCGGTCAAGCAAGTGTTGGATCACCTAGCGTCCGGAAAGCATGTGGTTATGGAATTTGGTCGCTATGGAAATGACCAGATGGCCTACGTGTTAGTGGCAAATCTCATCACGCGCCGAATTCATGCGGAGTATCGCAAGCGAACAGAGGAGGCGTTGGCCTCAGATGCAAAGCAACCAGACCCATTGGTTATCACTATTGAAGAAGCCCACCGCTTCCTGAGCGGCGGGATTGCTAGCCAGACTATTTTCGGGACGATTGCGCGAGAGATGCGGAAGTATCACGTGACGCTGTTGGTGGTCGATCAGCGCCCTTCAGGGATTGACGAAGAAGTGCTGAGTCAATTGGGTACGCGTATCACCTGCCAACTCGACAACGAGCGGGATGTTGACGCGGTGCTCAAGGGTGCACCTGGCTCACGCGAGCTGAAGGGAGTGTTGTCGCGGTTGGAGTCGCAGCAACAAGCGCTGTTGTTTGGGCATGCGTTACGCATGCCGGTCGTGGTACGCACACGTGATTACCAGGATTTCGCCACCGAGATGTCGATACCTGGCTATGGTCGTGGGCCTATGGGGCCTGGCGATAAGAAGGACCTATTCGGGTAATCCTGACTTGTTTATGCGGAATAGTCATCGCACACTATTTCCTCATAGATTTTCTAGGAAAAGAAGATTGTTCAAGTTCACCATAATGCTGACTCGTCCGCAGGTCATCGTTCCATTTGGTTTCGCTATAGGACTTTTTTTTGGAGCTGTAGCTACGCGAGGAATCGATTGGACTGACGTTAGCACGCAGTTGTCCGCCGCATCGCCAATGGCGGTGGGCATTGCGCTAGGGTTGGTGTTGATATCTGCTTACTTGCGTGCGCTGCGCTGGCGATTCTTGTTCGTGGGACATCCTGCGCGGACGGCGCGGTTGTTTTTAGTGGAGAATGCCTCCCTAGGGCTCAATAACGTGTCACCCATTCGCTTGTTAGATGAGCCCGCGATGCTGGCGATGCTGACGCTGCGCGACCGCATTCCTGGCCCTTTGGTGGTGGCAACGCTGGTAATGTCGCGCATGCAAGATCTTGGGGTAACGCTGCTGCTTGCGGCAGTGTCGCTAACAGTGGAGCCAACGCTATCTGCTCGCGCGGTGCCCGCTATTGTTGCAGGCCTTGCGTTCGTAGTGGTTCTGGGGACCCTGTTGAATGTGGGGTGGTTGTCGCGTCGATTCACATTGATGCGCCGTATCCCAGGAGTCAATACTTACGATGAAGCTGTGACGATGTTACTTTCGCGTAAGCGACGCCTTTCGGGGACTGTGATGCTGACTGCGGCGTATTGGTTAGTTCTAGGACCTATGGCCTACGTGCTGGCCGATGGCATGGGAGTGGAATTGTCGATGCTACAGTCGACAATTCTCATTTTTGGCGCAATTTTCTTCGCGACGGCGATGCCCGGATTGCCAGGAGCGCTGGGGACATTTGAGGTTGCGGTTGTCGAACTGGCTAGCATTTGGGGCGTGCCACAGGCGCTTGCTTTGGGCTATGGATTGGTTTTGCACCTAGTAGTGTTCTTGCCCCCGGTGGTTATTGCTCTGTTTGTTCTACCTCGTGAGGGACTCTCGTTCTTGGGTAAACCAAGGACCACATCTCCCCACGCCCCGAAGGACACTTTTACTAGCTAGGTCTTTTTCTTCAGATTGGAGATAGTGATGAAGTTCATTGAATTCATGCAGGTGAATGGCCACCAGGAACTTGCTATTTGGACTGATCCGGCTGTGGGGTTGAAGGCGTTCATTGCTATTCATGACACCAAACTGGGGCCATCTATGGGAGGAACTCGCATTTGGCCACATGCCACCGATGATGACGCGATCATGGATGTATTGCGGCTGTCAAAGGCGATGACGTACAAGTCAGCGGCGGCCGGGTTGCCATTCGGTGGTGGCAAAGGATTAGTTGTCGCCGACCCACGAACGGATAAGACCGAGGCAATGTTCCGCTCCTACGGTCGCTTCGTGGAGACTTTGAACGGTCGCTATGTGACAACCGAGGACGTGGGGGCGACCGCTCAGGAAATGGAGTGGATATCACACGAGACGCAGCATGTGTTGGGGCTGCCTGAGTCTTTGGGAGGGAGTGGTAACCCTGCAGTGGTGACTGGCTACGGTGTATTCCAGGCCATGCGTGCGTGCGCGGTCGCACTATGGGGCACTGATTCGCTGGAGGGTAAGACGGTTGCGGTCCAAGGCTTCGGCAATGTTGCGATGTCGCTGGCGTCTTATTTGCGTGATGCAGGGGTAAAGCTTGTGGTGACAGATATCTACGGTGCAGCAAAGGCGCGGGCAGCCGAATTACCTGGCGTAGAGATAGTGGGAGCTGAGGATATCTACGACGTTGCAGCGGACGTGTTTGCACCGTGTGCATTGGGTGGTGTTCTGAACGAGGAGACAATTGCTCGGCTGCAGGCGCCTATTGTGTGCGGGGCCGCGAATAATCAGCTGCACGAGGAGAGTGCAGATGCGGAGCGGTTACGATTGCGAGGGATTATTTACGCACCGGATTACATTGTGAATGCGGGAGGAGTGATTAACGTAGCATCGGAGTACACAGGCTCTTACAGCCGAGAATGGGCGATGAGAAAGGCTGGTGAGATATTCGACACGGTGACACGTGTGATTCAGCGCTCGCGTGATGAGGGCATCACCACCAAGAAGGCGGCCGATGAGATCGCGGAGCAACGCCTCAAGGCAGAGCGCATTAACTAAATCCTGGTGCTCTCATGATTCTTCCCCGATTACTGGTGCTTCAAAAGGGAGACAATGGCTAGTAGAGCCCCCAGCTATGGAGTTGAGCATCGCTGATTCCGAAGAAGTGCGAGACCTCATGGATGACCGTCTGCCGCACTTGTTCCTTGATTTCCTCTTCGCTTTTGCACATCTCTTCAATGGGCCCTTGGAATATTGTGATTATGTCTGGCGGGGCCATGTTTCCGTCGAAGGCTTCCGTGACCGGGAATCCCTCGTAGAGCCCAAGTAGTTTTTCGTTTTCGTCGAGACCGGCTTCTTCAATCTGGCTCTTCAGTGGCTGGTGCCGTACGAGGAAGTCGACATTGGTCATTACCCTGAGGAAGACCTCAGGGATGTTCCCCACTACTTCTCTGACGAGGGCCTCGAATTCTGGTGTACGCATGCTTCGATTCTCAACTAGACAGAGAAGCGAGTTTGCGGATGCCCTTGAGCAAATCGATGTTCTGCTTGTCAGGGCCTTTGCCCTCGAACCCTGGGACCTCAAGGTAGAACGGCACTTCCTGGAAGGAAGGGTCGGCCATGATTGCCTCGAAAGCGCCGATACCCATAGTGCCTTCGCCTATGTTTTCGTGCCGGTCCACAGCGCCACCGAGTTCTGGTTTGGAGTCATTGCAGTGCACCGCCTTCAAGTGTTCCAGGCCGATCTCTTTATCGAACTCGGCCATAGCCGCCGCTACCGCTCCTGGCGTCCTCAGGTCGTAGCCTGCGGCGAAGCTATGCTGCGTGTCGAGGCAGACCTGCACGCGGCGGTCATCAATCTCACGGAGCATCGAGCCAAGCTCGGAAAATTTAGAGCCAATGTGGTTGCCCATGCCAGCGCTGTTCTCCAAGAGCAAGTACACGTTATCGGGTGATTCTGAAAGGACATTGCGTATCCCTTCAGCAACTTTCGCCTTAACAGCATCGAAGCCTTTGCCCTTGTGGGAGCCGAGATGGAATATTACCCCTAGTGCATCTAATTCCCCTGCGGCGTTCATGTACCTCTTCAACGAGCTTATGCCTCGATTGATCAATGCGTCATCGTCGGAGCCGAGGCTGACGAGATAGATGGCATGGAATACATTGGGTCCGATGTTGTACTCGCGGGCCTTTGCTTTGAAGTCTGCTGCAATCTTTTCATCAAGAGGTTTGAATCCCCATGATTGGGGAGGAGACACGAAGACTTGGACCGCCTCAGCCCCAATCTCTACCGCACGGTCGATGGCCAAGTCTGCGCTTTTAGATGTGGAAACATGTGCGCCGATTTTCATATGCGTTGCTCCTTTGGCTTGGCGCCGCGACCTAACAACTTCTTGCGCCTGGCAGAATCATTATAAAGTTGCTTGCGATTCTCGCGAGTACCAACAACGAGTTACGCATACCCGTCACTACTATAGGTACGGCAGTGGATGCGATGACCTTCTCGATCCATGAACGTTAATCGCGCCTTCAACGACTCCGGCTGCGCGCGTCGCCCACCCGACTCAACTCTAAGAATTACTTTAACTGTGACCTCTGGTGGGCATAAACTGTGAAGCTACCTCCACAGTTTCCTGAAATTTTCTTGATACATGCTATGTATTTTAGAAACCTTCAAGCGAACTCTACCAATCGCTTTGATCAAATATATATGGTGATGGAGGTTTTGAAATGAACAAGGCAAGAATCGTTGTGATGATGTCGACAGGGTTACTGGCTTTGAGTGTACTCGGCGGTACGGCACTCGCTCACTGGGATCCCGCGAATAGCGAGGTGATCCATGAGAAAATTGCTCAGAATCTAGGCGAGGATCATCAGGTCGTGACTGACGCCTTCGCCACAGTTCGTGAACGAGCTCGTAATGCAGCGGTAGCCGAAAGGCTCGCGAAGTTAGTTGAGGCTGGGACTGTGACGCAGGACCAGGCAGACGAGACTCAGACGTGGTACGACTCTGCACCACTAGCAGCATTTAACGTAATACCGGGACGCTTGAAAATCGACCTTGAAAAGGTAGCAGAGCTTTTGGGAGTGAATGGAGAGACGTTTAGGGGAGCCGTTGGTGACGCTCGGCGTGAAGCGGTGGTAGTGGGACGCTCTGAGCGGTTGGATATCGCAGTAGCGAAGGGCCATATTACGGAGCAAAAGGCGGCTGTGATGCTGGAGCAATTTGGAAGCCGTAGTGAACGCAAAATCGGACAGACTCACCGAGCAGAACAGGGGCATGAATTCCCTCAGCGAAGCAGTGGTGGTCGCAATCGAGGGATAGAGGGTTCAGGCCGTACTCCCTCTCAATAGCTGGCCCAATTCGCCGACTGATGCAGCAGGCGGGATAGGGTAGGGGGAATCGTTGGCCTGGTAGAGCTTGGGTGAGTGATTCTTGCTGGGTTCCAGCAAGATTTGGTGGTATGAGCGATTGGGGAGCCGAGAGTAACGAAGTAGACCGGGTGAAGGTGCTCCAAGAGGCGAATCTCGCGCAACCCGCTACATAATATGACCACCAATAAGAGAGCAGCAAGTGCGGGTCAAAACTGGCCCGCACTTGCTGCTTGTCATTTTTTGGACATGGGATGCGGGCTACTATGTTGTTGACGATCAGAGAAGGTGTAGACCTAACAATGGCGATGAGTATGTCTTGGCTCAAATCCACGCTAATACTGCTTTTAGAGAGGTGCTTCCGAATAGACAAAGGGGTCGATTTTCAGCATGTTTAAACAGGCGTTAGACCTGCTTGCGAACGACTCAAATGCTAATTACCTGCCCTAACAATCGAACAGTACTTTAGATTATCAAGAGACACTGTCCGAAACAGGGGCGGAATCAGCGAGATTAAAGAGCTCGGCCTTATGCAGCGGGCTTGGGGCCGAAAATCGGAATCTTGGAAGCGACCTTGCGAATTTCACCGTTTTCCCAGACGACGAGCATCAAGGTGGCTATGAAAATCGAGCTGTACGTCCCGACGATGACGCCGGCTGCGAGTACGTAGAGAAGAGGCTGAATCGAAGTAGCGGCGAACAGCACTAATGCGGCCACTACAATTAGCAGCGTGATAGACGTATTGAGCGAGCGTGCAACGGTTTCTCGGACACTGAGATTCACCACCTCTCCGATGCTGAGTGTGGGGAAGCGAACGATGTTTTCCCGTACGCGGTCGAATACAACGATAGTGTCATTAACGCTGTATCCGATGATGGTCAAGATGCCAGTTATGAACATGGCGTTCACTTCGAAATGGAAGAGCTTCCCAAGAATAGAGAAAAGCCCAAGAACGATGACCGTGTCATGGATAAGAGCGATGATCGCGGCTGTGCCATACCTAAACGGAGAAGGCACGCGCCTGAACGCCCACGTTACGTAGAGAAGAATGGCGAAGGCTGAAACTATTACTGCGATTGCTGCGTTGCGGACATTCTCAGCAGCAATGGTGCCGGAGACAGAGTCGAAGCCAGTGACGGTTAGAGTACTGAGGGAGTTGAGCGCAGCCTCGATTTTCTCGCGGCCACCAGGGGTTTCTATGTTGCCATCAACACCTCGGAGAGTGGGCTCAAGATCACCAACACGGATGAAATAGCCCTTGCCGTAGCTACCGTCGGCCTCGACCGAGGGCTGAATGATGGCTTCCGGGTGGCCGATGCCGGTAAGTTTCTTCTCGACAAGTGTCGGATCAAGAACATCTGCGAAGGTTACCGTGAAGGCGGAGCCACCGCTGAAATCGATACCTGGGGTGAGGGCAGGAGGGATGGCTAGGGTGGTGATGGCTGCGATGAAGAACAATGCGGAGACGCCAAACGTCCATTTGCGAATGCTTACAACGTTCATCTATGCACCCCGCTCGGCGGCTGATTCGCCTTTGTGTCCCTCGGGGCTGAACGCTCTAGGCCATTTCCCTAACGAAGTGCCTACCACTAACGCCAACATCTTTTTGCTGATGACTAAGGCCGTAAACATGCTAACAAGTACGCCGATGGTCAAGGCCACAGCGAACCCTGTAACGGAGGAATTGGCACCGCTACTGCCGAAGAAGAACAAGATGGCAGCGATGATGAGCGTGGAGACGTTACCGTCGCGAATGGAAGTCCATGCGCGGTTGAACCCAATCTGCACTGCGAATGGGAGAGACCGGCCGATGCGGATCTCCTCCTTCATACGCTCGAAGATTAGGATGTTTGCGTCCACGGCCATACCAAGGGTAATGATGAAACCCGCAAGTCCCGCCAGGGTGAGGGTCACAGGAAGGAGCTTGAAGACAGCGAGGACCATTGCCGTGTAGAACACCAGCGTCATCGCCGCGACGAGCCCAGAAACTCGGTAGTAGGCAATCATGAAGAACAATACGAGGGCTAGACCTATCACGCCCGCTTCTATTGCCTGGTCAAGTGAATTGGCACCGAGAGATGCTGCGACGAAGTCCGATGAGAGCTCAGTGATTTCGATGGGCAGGCGACCGGATTCAATTTGAATGGCCAGTTGGCGGACTTCCTCGGCGCTGAAGCTCCCGTTGATCTGACCGCTCCCTGCCGTTATGGGACTGGATACCACTGCTGATACGAGAACTTCACCATCCATGGAGAACGCCAGCTGGTCTGGTGTACCACCAACAACGTTGGTGTTGAATAACTCGGTGGTCAGGACGCTGAACTGCGCGGCTGCTCCCCGGTTGAGCTCGAATAGGAGGATTGGCTGGTTGGTAGTCGTGCTCGTGCCCGCGAATGCGGTGGACATGTCCGCACCAGTGAGCCCGGTGAGTTGATCTGAAAAGTTTTGAGGGGCTGTGTCGTCACACGGGTTCGCCGTACAGACGCGCTTGAGGATTTCTAGAAGCGCTGTCTTGCCTATGAGAGACTTCGCTTGCTCTTCGTCTTCAAGGCCGGGTAGTTGAATCACAAGACGATCAGAGCCGAGTTGCTGGATGCTTGGTTCTGCGAGGCCAAGCTTATTCACCCTGCGAGTGATGTTCTCTATCAGTCCTGACATCTGGTCTGGAGTGGGCTCAAAGCCTTCTTCGCCAGCCTGGTATACAAGATGGATGCCGCCGACGAGATCAAGACCTAGACTGAGCCCGAGAGGCTCGCTAGAACCACGGTGAAAGTCGCCGAGGTCGATTTTGTTAACCGCCAGGGTTGCGAATGCGCCGCCAACCAGAATAATCATGGTTAAAGGCCATCGAACGCGATAAGGCCATGCGAATAAGACGGTAGCGATGCCACTGAGGATTCTTTGGAACACGTTCTAATAAAGGTGGCGAGAGCCACCGTGCCTTTCGGTAAGCCTGGCAGCGACGTTTATGGGTCGAGCCCAAGCTACGCCTGCATGTTGAATCAAGGGCATGGCGCGCTGACTATCCATACTGTTCTGACCGTAGTGCGCACCAAGAGCGGATTCTATCACGCGAATGCACTTGGCCGGAAGCCGCTGCAGCTCCACACTCTCTAGTCTTTGGTTGTAGGCGTCATGAATGGCAGCACACACGCTTGAATCGGGCCTACATAATGCCCATCGTTAGTGCAGGCTGCGAAATTTTCCCCGGGTGTGTAGACCTCACCGCAGTCGTGACATTCGTAGCCAAGGCCCGTTTCTTCTTGCTGCGTGCCTGGCATGGCTACTCCCCTCCCGTTATACCTGGTGTTGGTCGAGCGGCACCTTCACCCTGCTCCTCTTCTCCGTGGTTCACCTCAAACAGGTCTTCTTTGTTTCGGAGGTAGTCGACGAAGAGCTTACCGTCGAGATGGTCGGCTTCGTGTTCAAGGGCCTGTGCTAATAGATCCTCGACGCCTTTGTACCTGATGGGCTTGCCGTCAAGACCGACTGCGTGGGCCCAAACCTTTTCGGCGCGGAGGATGTAAGCCTGCCAACCGGGGAGGCTAAGGCAGCCTTCGCTCACCTCACGCTCGCCCTCCTTGCGGGTGATCTCTAGATTGATGAGCACCGTGGGCTCTTCGTCCTCCGGAAGCTGAATAACGCAAATCCGCTTGAGCGACCCCACTTGGTTGGCCGCGAGACCAACTCCATAGTAGTGGTACATGGAGTCAATCATGTCACTCGCGAGAGCGTGCAGCTTAGGATCGTCAAAATCACGAACCTTACGGGCCTTTTCTCGGAGGATTGGATCTTTGCCTAGGTAATGCATCGTAAGAACCGTCATGGTGAAGAAAGTATAGCGGGTTGGCGCCCGTGCGGCGGTGATCCGGCTGAGCTAGATGACGTTGACGGGGTCGACATCGACTATCCACATGGGGGGTATTTCAACTTTATCCAGAAGGACTTGAGGGTTGATGGCGCGGATGAATACATGCCAGCGCCATGCTCCTCGTAAACGAGGAGGATAGCCCGGTGCAGGCCCGACGACGTCTACGTCCTGCATGTCCCACTCCCGGGCGATTTTACGTAAATTGTTGGCCATCCGTTGTGCCTCGTTGCGGGCAGAGGCGACTTCGGTATGACCAAACAGCAACCGAACTAGGCGAGTCAGGGGAGGGTTGCCGCGCTCGCGCCTG
Organism: uncultured Dehalococcoidia bacterium; assembly: GCA_937901475.1. Taxonomy (GTDB): domain Bacteria; phylum Chloroflexota; class Dehalococcoidia; order Lucifugimonadales; family Australimonadaceae; genus CALGTL01. The sequence continues at coordinate 24,018 of CALGTL010000162.1, read as the reverse complement.
TACTCCATCTCTTCCCGGTAGAAGGCAGGGTAGTCTTGGAGCGCTGCGGCTCGGATGGAGTAGTGATCAGGTTGGTAGGTCTGGATAAGAACTTCGCCGCGGGTTCCTCCGCGGCCCGTGCGCCCAGCTACCTGGGTGAGCAATTGGAAGGTACGTTCGGGTGCCCTAAAGTCAGGTAGGTTCAGTCCTAGGTCGGCGAGAATCACGCCAACGAGCGTGACCGAGGGTAAGTCCAGGCCTTTAGCGATCATCTGCGTGCCAACCATGATGTCAGCTTCGCCTGATTCGAAAGCATCCAGCAGACCGGCGTGACTTGCAGCATTTGAAGCGGTATCGCTGTCCCACCTGAGCACCCGCGCGCTGGGGAGAAGAGCGGAGACCTCCTCAACGATTTTCTGGGTACCGGCACCGAGGGATCGAATACGAAGGCTGCCGCATTTAGGGCAGGCTAATGGTACTTGCCGACGTTTGTTGCAATGGTGACATACGAGTGTTCCCCCTTGCCTATGAGTTGGACTGCTATGGATGGTGCCACCGTGTAATGCGAGTGGAGTGTCGCACCGTGCGCATTTGACGACGTGACCGCAGTTGCGGCACTCCACGATGCCTGCGCTGCCTCGGCGGTTAAGGAACAAAATGGATTGCTTGCCAGCTTCTAGAGTGTGATGAAGCCGCTCTTGCATATGCTTACTAAATACACTGCTGTTGCCCTGTCGAAGTTCATCACGCATATCGATGATCCGGACGTCAGGTAAATTAGTGGCGGCACCTGACCGTTCGATACGCGAAGGTAAAATTAAGCGGCCGATGGCTCCGCGTTCGGCCGCATATGCCGTGCCAAGGTCAGGGGTCGCACTGCCTAAAACTACAGTTGCACCGGTAATTCGCGCCAGTTGATTGGCGACATCGCGTGCGTGGTAGCGGGGTGAGGCATCTACCTGTTTGTATGTCCACTCGTGCTCTTCGTCGAGGATTATTAGGCCAAGGTCGCGCACGGGGGCGAATAGGGCAGATCGTGGCCCAACTACTATCCCGCGCTCACCGCGATAGACCGCCCACCACTCCTCCCAATGGATTGCTGGACTAAGTCCACTGTGAATCAGCGCGACCTGCCCAGGGAACCGTGCCTCGAAGCGAGACACGGTCTGAGGGGTCAGCGAAAGTTCAGGAACCAGGACTATGGCGCGCTTTCCTGCGGCCATGCAGTGCGCGATAGATTGAAGGTAAACCTCAGTTTTTCCTGAACCAGTAACCCCTTCAAGAAGGAATGCCCTCGGAGTGGATGAAAGGTCGTCTTGGGCTGCGTTTATAGAGGCGAGGGCTTCGGACTGCGGACCAGTGGGCAGTAGGGGATTCTCGCTTATACGGTTGCCAGGAGGGAGAATTGCAAGATGTTCTTTTGAGAGAGACACAAGCCCTTTCTCGATGATGCCCACGAGCGCTGTGGAGCCGAACTCTCTGCGTAAGGCAGGTGCAAAGTGAGTTGCCGTGGGGTGAGAGGCAATGTGCTTGAGCAATAAGGATTGCCGTGGTGCTCGCGCCATCGTTTCGATGCGCGCAGCGATATTGGCAACGGGGATTGCAAGGCGAACGACTTCCGCTTTGCGCTGGAGAGCGCGAATCACCGGCTCCGGTATACGCTCCTCCAGCAACCCTGCGTGAATCAGTGCACGCGCTGCGTTGGGAACCCATGGCCCGAGGTTGCGTGTGAGCATCGCGACCTGGTGCGGTCGTGGGTTGGAGCGCAGGTAGGAGAGCAGCCGATTGGCTCCTCTAGGTAAGCTTTCAGCTTCCACGGCGTCTACTGTCAACTGAACGGTGGTTCGCGCTCGGCCGCGCATCCCTGGGGGTAACATAGGGGCAATCGCGTCGAACAGCGACGCGCGGTAGTAGCGAGCGATCCACTCGGCAAGCTTTAGGTGAGCAGCGTCGATGACCGGTTCTGGATGGATGAGGCCAAGCACTGGCTTGACATAAGAGAGATTCAACTCCTGCGCCTGCGCAACAACAACACCGTGGAGTGTGCGCTGCCCAAACGGAACGCGCACGAGATGGCCTATCTCAAGAATCAAATTGGTAGGGCATTCATACGTGAAGCGGTCGCCACTGATATTGGTCCTAGCATCGACGACGACTTCTACGTAAAGCGCATTTGCGTTCGGCGTAACCAAGAAGCTTCTCCTCCGCCCCGAGTATAGGGCCCGAGGTTAGCGGCGGGCGGCGTACTTTATGTCAAATGAAGAGTAAAAAGGGCAAAAAAAGGACCGACCAATTGGTCGGTCCTTTGAGGAATCATTGTTAGGTCAACCGCTTACCGTTTCCCGGATTGAGTGCGCTCTTTGATGCGAGCTGCCTTCCCGGAAAGTCCTCGCAGATAATAGAGCTTGGCTCGGCGGACGATACCCCGACGAATAAGCTCGACGCTCTCAACGTTTGGGGAGTGGAAAAAGAAGCTTCTCTCTACGCCTATGCCTGCTGCGACACGGCGAACCGTGAATGAACTGGATGGCCCCCCACGGCGCTTCCGGAGAACGACACCCTGGAAACTCTGCTGACGCCTGCGTGCACCTTCACGAATCCACACATTAACTTTAATTGTGTCGCCAGGCTGGAACTCAGCGATCTTTTCGTTCGAAACCAGTGTAGATACTTCGCGGGCTTCCATAACTCACATCCTCATTTGGGTCGCAACCTCAGGATTATAGACGGAATAAGGCCGCCCCGACAACGTCAGCGACTAAGGGGTGCTATCAGGCGTGGGTAAGCAGTTAACCTCAATTGATTGATTGCACCGATTGTTTCCAAGAATTTTTGCGCGGTTCAATCTTGCCACTGGATATAAGCCTAGGGGTAGTAGCTGGCTTCGTAGGGTTAGTGAGCGACGTGTCATATTAGTTAATAAAATTAAGAACTAGGTATACGGCACGCCGACATGCAAATTCAACTCCGCCGTCGGTTATATTTAAGTACTCAGTGAAGCTTGTTTCAATAAACGGAATTGATCACCTCGTGGAATAGGATCCGGATTTCTACAGGAATGCCTGAGCGAGGAAGAGGCTACGCTTGGTTGCGAGACGTTTCAGTCGTAGAAATCAAACGGAGCCAGGTTTCTAAATAGCCTTCTACTAGGTAATGGCCTGCCTGCGGGAGGAAATGGCATTTGACTCTTGCTGGAGCCGGTGGTAAATTATCTCTATTAGCTTTTGGTGATTAGAGCGAAGCGGCACCACCCGTTCCCATCCCGAACACGGCAGTGAAACGCTTTAGCGCCGACGATACTGGTTGGGCGACTAGCTGGGAAAATAGGCCATCGCCAGGAGCTATTTTTTTGAATCAAGCCCGGGTGTTACGCACCCGGGCATTTCTTTGTTCTTTTTCTAGTGCTTGCGGTTAGGGGAGAAGCCACTTATTTGCTACGGGTGTACATATCAACACGGAGACCTAGGCGTGGAATCTTATGGATCCCACCACGACTCCTAAACGAGGGAGGATGTCGGGTAGACAGCTTTCTCCGTGCGCGCGTAAACTTGTAACAGGCAAATAGGCCTTAAAGCGGGGTCATTATGGCTGATGAGCCAGAGGTCGGCCTTCAATTGCAGCCAACGATGGCCGAGCTACTTGAGGAATCTGAGGCGCAGCAGGAATTGCGCCGTGGCGACGTGGTCGAAGGGCAGATTATGCGCATGGATTCTGACGGAATCCTAGTTTCGATCGGCCATAAGTCTGAAGGAGTAGTGCCGCAACGCGAAGCGCGCTCGATCACGCCCTCTTCAGAGGCACTTTACCAAGTAGGTTCTACGGTTCAAGTTTTAGTTCTGGATGCTTCACATGTAGATGGACACATTCTGCTGTCGATTGACAAGGCCCGGGGCGAATCAGTGTGGGGGCTTCTTGAGGATCTCGTAGAAAGCGGCGGCACGACTCAGGCAAAAATCACGGGCTTCAACCGTGGTGGAGCTGTTGTGGACGTGGGCGGCTTGCAGGCATTCATTCCTCTTTCTCAGACGATTGTCCCTCCAGGCTCTGATCACGAGGCAGTTCTCGCTGGCCGCTTAGGTGAGGAAATCACAGTAAAGGTCCTTGAGGTTAATCGTCGTCGCAACCGCGCGGTGCTTTCGGAGCGCGCAGCGAACCGCGAGCAACGCGAGGGCGCAAAAGACCAATTGCTCGACTCGCTTGCCGAAGGGGAAACTCGTCATGGGCGCGTCACGGGAACGTCTAGTTTCGGAGCGTTCGTTGATTTAGGTGGCGCGGACGGATTGATTCACATTTCTGAACTTTCTTGGTCCCCGGTGGCCTCGGTAGAAGATGTAGTCAAGCCTGGCCAAGAAGTGGATGTCTATATTCTCCGAGTCGATCGTGAGGCGAGGCGCATCGCTCTTAGCCTTAGACGACTGGAAGCTACTCCTTGGGACCGTGCAGCAGGGCAGTTCGTTGTCGGTCAGGTGGTCACAGGGGTGATTACGAAATTGACTGACTTTGGCGCCTTTGCCCGCATCGATGATGCTGTTGAAGGCCTCATACATATATCGGAATTGACTGATAGGCAAATCCGTCACCCAAAGGAAGTGGTTGGGGTTGGTGATTCAATATCGTTGAAGATTGTCAGCCTGGACTCCGACCGACACCGACTCGGACTCAGCCTGAAACAGGCGGAGATTGAAGCAACACCGACAGAGTACCGTGACCCAGAGCCAGAGCCTGCGCCGTTGTTCGTTCTTGGTACATCAAGTGAAGTAACCGTGGACAATGTTGAGGGACCTGAGGCTGACGAAAACGACTCGTAGATCAAGGATGGACCTAGATCATGGCAAGCAGATTTGAAAAGTTCTCAGAGCGCGCCCGGAGAGTGCTGTCACTGGCACAGGAAGAAGCGCAGCGCTTTAATCACAACTACATAGGTACTGAACATATCTTGCTTGGCCTCGTACGGGAGACCGATGGAGTAGCCGCTCGCGTTCTGAGCAGCCTTGGAGTGGAGTTGTCGAAAGTACGCTCCGCGGTTGAATTTATTATCGGTAGGGGTGAGCGCCCATCCCCTGGTGACATCGGCCTGACGCCTCGCGCCAAGAAAGTCATCGAGTTGGCAGTCGATGAGGCTCGTCGCTTGAGTCACCACTACATCGGCACAGAGCACTTGCTTATTGGCATCATGCGCGAGGGTGAAGGAGTGGCTGCTGGGGTCCTCGAAAGCCTAGGGGTTTCACTCGACAAGGTCCGTGCGGAGACCACTCGCATCCTGAATCAGAGCGTTTCCCAGGGACAGGGGCAGCGTGCTGGGGGTGCTAGCACACGCACACCAACCCTTGATCAATTGGGTATCGACCTTACGGCCGCGTCAAGGGCAGGCAAAATTGACCCGGTAATCGGCCGCAGCAAGGAGATTGCTAGGGTTATCCAGATCTTGAGCCGCCGCACGAAGAACAACCCTGTCCTCATTGGACCTCCTGGTGTTGGTAAGACGGCCATCGTAGAAGCATTGGCGCATCACGTGGTTAGCGGCGATGTCCCCGACAGCCTTGCTAACAAGCGGGTGGTCACGCTAGACATGGGGGCGTTGGTTGCAGGTACCAAGTACCGTGGTGAGTTCGAAGAACGTTTGAAGAAAGTCATCGAGGAAATTAAGGCGGCGGGCAACTGCATCCTATTCATCGATGAAATGCACACGATGGTTGGTGCTGGCGCTGCGGAAGGCGCGGTTGACGCTGCGAACATCCTCAAGCCTTCATTGGCCCGAGGTGAATTGCAAACCATCGGCGCGACGACTACTGATGACTACCGTAAATACGTCGAGCGCGACCCCGCGTTGGAGCGTCGGTTCCAACCGGTCAATGTAGAAGAGCCCTCAACTGAAGAGACTGTGGATATTCTCCGTGGAATTAAGAGCAAATTCGAGGAGCACCATGGTGTGATTATCGAGGATGAAGCCTTAGTGGCTGCGTCAACTTTGGCATCGCGATTCATCGCGGATCGTTTCTTGCCGGATAAAGCAATCGACCTCATGGATGAAGCAGGCTCTCGTGTACGCATCCGTAACAGCGGGACCCCGCTGCCGGTGAAGGAATCACAGAAAGGGCTTGAGACTGTTCGTCACGAAAAGGACGAGGCAATTGCTCAGCAGCAGTACGAGTACGCGGCTGAATTGCGCGACCGGGAGCTGAAGCTCGCGGACAAGCTGGAGCAAATTCAGAGTGAGTTTCAAGCGAATTCAACAAACGAACAACCGGTTGTGAGCGCCGAGGAGATTGCGGAAGTAGTTAGCATGTGGACCGGTATTCCTGTTACCCGAATGGCGGTAGAGGAAACTGAGCGCTTGCTGCACATGGAAGATCATATTCACCATAGGATTATCGGCCAGGATGAAGCGATCGTTAGCATCTCTAAGGCGGTACGTCGAGCGCGTTCGGGGTTGAAGGATCCGCGTAGGCCTATTGGTAGCTTTTTGTTCCTAGGCCCCACTGGTGTTGGCAAGACCGAGCTGGTTAGGGCGCTGTCTGAGTTTATGTTTGGCTCAGACGACGCCATGATTCGCCTGGACATGTCTGAATTTATGGAGCGCCACACGGTTGCCCGTTTGGTCGGTGCACCTCCAGGCTACGTAGGCTACGACGAGGGCGGTCAATTGACAGATGCTATCCGCCGGAGGAATTACAGTTGCATCCTGTTCGACGAGATTGAGAAAGCTCACCCAGATGTGTTCAATATTCTCCTGCAGATTTTTGACGACGGTCATCTAACCGATGCCAAGGGTCGCAAGGTGGACTTCCGTAATACTATTATCGTGATGACATCCAATATCGGCTCGGATCTCATCAAGCGTGATACCTCCATCGGCTTTTCACACACGATGACGGACGATCAGGAAGCGGCCGGTGCCTACCTGAAGATGAAGGGTAAAGTGGACGAAGAGGTCAAGCGATTCTTCCGTCCTGAATTCTTGAACCGTATCGATGGACAGCTGGTCTTCCATGCGTTGACTAAGGAGCACATCGTTAGCATCGTTGACCTGATGCTGAATGAAGTGCGCAAGCCCATGCTGGAGAAAGGCCTAAGCCTTGAGGTTAGCGATGCTGCAAAGGCATGGCTTGGTGAGAAGGGCTACGACCCCACATTCGGTGCCCGCCCACTGCGCAGGGTTATCGAGCACAATATTGAAGACCCGTTGTCTGATGCCGTTTTGAATGGCACATACAACCCTGGTGACACAGTCATGGTCGATGTCAACACTGACGACGACACTCTGAGCGTTGGGCCGGTGATTGAAGTCGCTGCTGCGAAGTAGACGGGTCAACCGCTGATACAAAAGAGGGGAAAGCATTTGCTTTCCCCTCTTTTTTTGTTTGAGCCAATGAGGGGGCCGCCGATAAAAGAGGCATTTGCCTCTTGCATGGTGGTTGTCTAATGGGTGAGGATGCGGGCATGCCACCAAACTCGAAAGCCGCCAAGACGAGAACCACATTCCTTTGCCAGGACTGCGGCCACACTAGCCCGAAATGGGACGGACGCTGCCCAGGTTGTGGAGCTTGGGGAACCTACGTTGAATTCAGCGAATCCAAGCGCCCCGCAGTCGGTGCTACCGCCATGGCCAGGCGTGTGGGCGGCCCTATGCTTGCTCCTTTGGTGACAGTATTGCCTCTGGGTGATCAGCCAGGTGGCGATGAGCTGCGCACCGGCCTGGGCATGCCGGAGCTAGATCGCTTATTGGGCGGGGGAATTGTTGCAGGGTCTGTGATGTTGCTGGCTGGCGACCCTGGCATCGGCAAATCGACACTGCTGCTGCAAGCTGCGGCTCGGATTGCGAATGCTGGAGGGAAAGTACTGTACGTTTCTGGTGAGGAGTCCGGCGCGCAGGTGCGCATGAGGGCTTCCCGCATTGGTGCAGAGGCGCCTAGCTTGTTGTTTGCGGGCGAAACGAACGTGGAAAGCGTCGTCGCTCTACTTGAGAGCGAGCGTCCCAAGCTGGTGATTATTGACTCCATTCAAACGCTGTACCTCGAGGGCACTGCATCTGGTGCAGGTAGCGTGGCGCAGGTGCGTGACTCTGCGCAGGTGTTGTTGGGCTGGGCGAAGACAAGTGGTGTGCCCCTGTTCCTAGCAGGGCATGTTACGAAGGACGGTAATATCGCTGGCCCACGTGTGCTGGAGCACATGGTGGATGTGGTTTTATACATGGATGGCGATGAGATGGGTAGCTACCGAATGCTGCGTTGCACAAAGAATCGATTCGGCTCTACCAATGACGTTGCGCTTCTAGAGATGAGTGGAGATGGCTTGTCTGAGGTCAGCGACCCTTCCGCTGCGCTAATCGCGGAACGCCAGCGAGCTGTACCTGGCTCGGCGGTAATCGTGACATTAGAGGGCAGCAGGCCTTTGCTGTCGGAGGTGCAGGCGCTGACGAACATGTCTACTTTCTCCCCTCCGCGCCGAACAGCAAATGGAGTGGATTTCAATCGAATGGCTATGATTTCGGCAGTGCTAACACGTCGCTGTAGTCTGAGTCTGGGCAATCAGGACATCATGGTGAATGTCCCCGGTGGATTGAAAGTGAATGAGCCCGCAAGCGATCTAGGATTAGCCCTAGCTATGGCCTCAAGTTACTTAGATGTGGCACTTGACCCTGACACGGTTCTCCTCGGAGAGGTCGGATTGAACGGTGAGATACGGCGCATTCCACAGATTGAACGCCGATTGACGGAGGCTGTTCGGCATGGATTCAAAACGGCAGTAGTACCTAAAAATAGCGCAAGCCAAGTCGGTGATGTACCAGGCCTGCGTGTGTTGGGGGTTGATAGCTTGCGCCAAGCCATGGCGGAGTGCGGGCTTGGCCATGTTCCAGTAAAGCGTAGGTAAGATGGGCCTGTTGTGACTCAGATTCGCTACCATCGGGGCCCAGGCAATGGGAACGACTCAAGTAGTGACTGTTGCGATGGTAACATTTGCTTTTGCCCCTGATGGGAAGATGAGGTGACACTACCCGATGACATCTGAACCGCTGCCCGTACGACGATTACCCGACTGGCTCAAAGTGCAAATGCCTGGCAGTCCCGGGTTTTTGGATCTGCGCAAGAAGCTGCGCATGGCTGAACTCAGCACCGTTTGCGAGGAAGCGCATTGCCCCAACATCGGTGAATGCTGGGATAAAAAGAGCGCAACGTTCATGATCCTGGGTGAAGTGTGCACTCGCGCATGTCGATATTGCGCAGTCACCAGTGGAAAACCTGCAGGGCTTGATCTCGAAGAGCCAGGGAGATTAGGACGTACTGTTGGGCAGCTAGGCTTGCGCTACTGCGTCATTACATCCGTTGATCGCGACGACCTGCCTGATGGCGGTGCATGGGTGTTCGCGGAAAGTATCCGACAGGTGCATGAGAGACTGCCTACTTGCGAAGTTGAAGTGCTTATTCCCGATTTCCAGGGGCACTGGGTTGATCTCGGAACCGTTTTGGATGCAGGCCCAGCCGTGCTTAATCACAACATTGAGACCGTGCGGCGCGTGTTTAAAGCCGTACGCGCCAAGGGCGACTATGACCTCTCGTTGGAATTACTCAAGGTTTCTAAGAAATCTCATCCTCATATCCCGACGAAGAGCGGAATTATGGTGGGCCTGGGAGAAACCCGCCAAGAGCTGTCACAGACGATGAATGATCTACGTGCAGCGGGGGTTGACTTGCTTACAGTGGGCCAGTACTTGCGTCCGAGCAAAGGCCACGTGGAAATGGATCGCTTCTACCATCCCTTAGAGTTCAAGGAAATTGAGGATGAGGGCATGGAGTTAGGTTTCAAGCATGTTGCTTCTGGCCCATTAGTGCGCTCTTCCTACCACGCCGAAGATCAACTCGACGCCGCACGTGGAGTGCTGGCTTAGCCTGCTGTACCAATCAATAAGCGGAGGAGACTTACATGTCGCTAACTACACAGAAGACGAAGCAAATCATCGATGCTGCAGAGGCGAAATCCACCGCAATGGGCTTCCCTGTTTCGATCTGCGTTGTCGATGAGAACGGCCTGATGAAAGGCTTCCTCAAGATGGACGGCGCCTGGTTTACTACCAATGATATCGCGCTTGGTAAGGCTAAGGCCGCCGCAGGTACGAAGAGCTCAACAGCTGACAGCGTTGAGCGCGCTGGACGTCCCGTTTTCCAGTACCAACTCATTCACATGGGCGCGATTTTTGCTCAAGGCGGCGAGCCAATCATAGAGGATGGATGCTGCATCGGAGCTGTTGGCGTCAGCGGTGCCCCCGGTGGCCCTCTAGATGAAGAGATTGCTCGCGCAGCGCTTGCCGGCTAGCGGCAAGGCTGTTGCTGAAGGGCAGCCTGTTCCGAGAAGGCTGGCGATAGACCACCCACAGGAGACACTCGATGATTCGTATCGCTGTGTTAGATGACTACGCTGAGAATGCGAAGAACCTCGCTGATTGGGACTCAATTCCTGACTCAGAGGTGGTTTACTTCAAAAACCACGTCGCGGAGCCGGACGCGCTCGTGAAAATACTGCAAGGATTTGATGTCGTGCAGATGATGCGTGAGCGCACCCCATTCCCTGCAGTGGTCGTTAGTCGACTCCCTAACCTGAAGATGTTGTCTGGGACGGGTGGTCGACAACCGCATGTGGATATGGATGCCTGCACTCGCCTCGGAATCTTGGTGACGAGCACCAGTGGGTCATCGGGTGTTGGGCCAGGCGGACCCACCATGGAGCTGGCTTGGGGTTTAATCATTGACCTGATGCGCCACATCTCTTGGGAAGACCGTGAAATCCGAGAGGGTCGCTGGCAGACCCGGATGGGCTCTGGCCTCTCGGGTAAAACACTGGGCATCATCGGACTCGGTGGCATCGGTGCGCCCATGTCAAAGATTGCGAACGCTTTTGGTATGAATGTCATCGCATGGAGCCGATCACTGACGCCTGAGCTGGCAAAGGCTGCGGGTGCCAGCTATGTGCCCTGGGACGAACTTTTCAAGCAATCCGATGTGGTAACGATCCACGTGCCGTTGAGCGATGAAAGTCGCGGTTGGGTTGGCGCTCGTGAGCTGGGATTGATGAAGCCAACGGCGTACCTAGTGAATACTTCACGCGGGCCTATTGTGCAGACCGAGGCGCTAATTGACGTACTACGAAACCGAACCATTGCTGGTGCGGCGATTGACGTCTATGACAGTGAGCCAATTTCCAAAGACCATCCCTTGCTACCTCTCAACAACGTGGTGCTGACACCCCATCTCGGGTATGCCAGTTTGGAAGGGCTGGGGAACTTCTATCAGGGTGCGGTCGCGAACATCAACGCTTGGATCGCAGGGGAGCCGATGATGGTCGCGAATAGCGCTGTGTTAGGCAAAGAACGCCAGAGTTAGCGGCATAGTATCCCTGGCATCCACTAGTGGTCGCCCTCGAATCGCAGATCGACTTTTTAGCCTTGGTAAAGGAGTAAAAGCTCAAGGACTCGCTAAGAGTCCTGTGCCTCCTTTGCCTGGCTTTGAAAACGGACCCCTGCCTAGCTGCGGCGGTGGCTGACGTAATCCGTTAGGGCTGCGAGGGACTCGCGGGCGCGGTGCTTGGGGACAAGAGTTAAGGCTTCGAGCGCTTTCTGCTTGTAGCTTTCCATGACGGCTGCCGATTCGTCGATTACATTGGAGACGCGCACGAGGTCTACGACCGCTCGCAGATCTTCAGGCTCCTGACTGCCCTGGATGAGCCGCTTCATGGAGGGGAGGTCAGGGTTCTGTTCAGCGAAGAGAAGAACGGGCAGAGTAACAGTGCCTTGAAGCAAGTCGTTTCCAACGGGCTTACCAAGCTCTTCTTCAGTGCCCGTGAAATCGAGCAAATCATCCATGATCTGGAAGGCCATGCCTAGGTTGTAGCCGTACTGGCTGAGTGCTTCGCACTCTTCTTCAGGCGCACCGGAGAGCACACCTCCGGTCTCTGCGGCGGTACAGAACAGCGATGCTGTCTTGTTGTAAATTCGCTGAGTGTACTCTTCTATGGACTGATTCCAGTCGTGAGTGCTGAAGTACTCAGAAAGTTCACCCTGCGCCAACTCCATGATCGTTTCTGAGAAGCGCCGAACAACGCGGAGGTTCCCTGTATCGCACACATACGTGGCCGACGTGGCGAATACATAGTCCCCAAGAAGTACTGCTACGTCGTTGCCCCAGATGTTGCTGATTGTGGCGCGTCCACGGCGAGTATCTGCTTTGTCGACGGTGTCGTCGTGGATGAGCGTAGCTATATGCAGCAACTCAACTGCAGTGGCCATGGTCACGAGCTTATCCTGCGGTCCCTTTCTGAGTGCGCCTGCCAGGAGAGTTACTGTGGGGCGAACCTTCTTCCCTCCGCTGACGACTGCGTGCTCCAGCAGACCATCTTCACCGGACAGCTTTGCGTGGCCGGCTAGGCTGCGTAAGCTGTCAACCACCATGTCGAGTTGATCCTGAACAGGCTCGTAGATGAAATCGATGTCGGGTTGAGAAGTGCTTGTCATAGATTACCCAAGCATCGCGATCATCTCTTCGGCTACCGAGTCGTCAAGCTTGGTGAAGAGAGGTGTTGGCTGCGGAATCTTCACCCCAGGAACCGGGCGCTCGATGGCCCATGTGCCGCTGGTCACGTCGCCAGTGAGGCCAAGCAGTTCATGGAGCCGCTGGGCACTGAAAGGGAGAAAGGGATAGAGAATGGTCTTGAGCGCTGAAAGAACGTACATGGTCGTGTAAAGGGTCTTAGCAGCTTCGTTTTTATTCTCTTTGACCTGCTTCCAAGGGGCCTGATTGTCAATGTACTTGTTCGCTTCGCGGGCTAGGCCCATTCCACCGTGGAGAGCCTCTCGTAGACGAACGGCGTTCAAGCTTTCGGCGACAGCTTGAAGCGCCGCGTCAGCCTTGGCGATGAGCTCGTTGTCCTCGGGGCGCGTCCCGTCAGGGTCAGGAACCGCCTCGTCGAAATTGCGGAACACTTGTGTGAGCGTGCGGTGTACGAGATTGCCGAAGGTGGCAACCAACTCGTCGTTGTTGCGACGGACGTAGTCAGCCCAGGAGAAATCGGAATCACCAGTTTCAGGCATAGTGGCTGCAAGGTGATACCTCAACGGATCAGGTGGGAGATGATCTAGGTAATCAGGCACCCACACAGCCCAATTACGGCTCGTGGAAAGCTGCTTACCCTCTAGGGTTAAGAACTCGTTGGATGGCACGTCATAGGGCAAATTGAGTCCACCATAGCCTAGGAGCATAGCGGGCCAGATGATTGTATGGAAAGGGATATTATCCTTTCCTATGAAGTAATAAGACTTGGTGGACGAGTCTTCCCAGAAAGGGCGCCACGCTTCGGAGTTGCCGGAACGTTGTGCCCACTCCTTGCTGGCGGACAGGTAACCGCACACCGCCTCGAACCACACGTAGATACGCTTCTCTTCGTATCCGGGGATAGGCAAGGGGACTCCCCAGTCGATGTCGCGGCTGATTGCTCTGTCTTTCAGGCCCTCGGATAGATAACCCCGGGTGAAATTCTTCACGTTAGGACGCCAGTGATCCTGCTTGCTGACCCATTCAAGGAGTTCATTCTGGAAGAAGCTGAGCTTATAGAAGAGATGATCTGTGTCACGAATCTCTACTGGGTATTGCTTGCCACCGTGTCGGTAGGTGGGGTTGATTAGGTCGATTGGGTCCAGTATTCGACCGCAGCTATCGCATTGGTCGCCGCGTGCATCTGGGTCAGCGCAGTGAGGGCAGGTGCCTTGTACATAACGATCCGGGAGGAAACGCTGGAATTCTGGTGAGTAGGTTACTTTCATGGTGGCACCATAGAGCAACCCCTTCTCATTGAGCTTCAGCATGAGGTCTGAAACAGTCTCGCGATGGTTGGCAGTCATGGTGTTAGTGAACAGATCAAAGGTAATGCCTAGTCGCTCGAAAGAATCTAGAAACGATGCGTGGTATTTCTCCACCACATCGCGAGGGGTAATCCCCTCGTCGTCCGCTTTTCGCATGATGGGCGTGCCGTGAGAGTCACTACCGGAGACCATAAGGACTTCATCACCATTCAGTCGATGGAAGCGCGCGAAGATGTCGGCAGCAAGGTAGCAACCGGCAAGGTGGCCGAGGTGTAAGGGACCGTTGGCGTAAGGCCAAGCTACGCCTATGAAAATGCGATCAGACATAGAGGAAACACTCGTACGGTGAGAGGTGACGCCATTCTAGCATCGGAGGTTTTTTTGAGGTTGATTTGTGAGCGCGAGAGATCAGACAGATGAGACCTACTCTTCTAGCCAGAGGCGGTAGGCCTCGCGCTTGGTAATGGCGAAGGCGTCGGTGACCTGGACAACTGCGTCGCGCCTCGTCTGCCCCTGGGCTTTCAGCGCAGCCAGAGCTGTACGAGCACCTGCTGTATCGACCTGAATCTCTTTGCGATGGGGAGCCCCCTGCACTATGACCACGAACTCGCCACGAGGGTTGTCGAAATGAGCAAGGCTGTCGCTAGCCGTCCCTCTGAAGACCTCCTCGTAGAACTTGGTAAGCTCTCGACAGACGGCAATCGGCCGATCGCGAAAAACCACAACAAGGTCCTCAAGCAGGGCTCGTATACGGTGTGGCGACTCGAAGAAAACTAGCGTACTTGGCTCGGCTTCTAGGCCGGCTAGCAGATTGCGTCGCGACTTGCGGGCTCGGGGAGGGAACCCGACGAATCTGAACGAATCGCCGCCCATGCCTGATACCGACAAGGCCGTTGTTACTGCTGATGGACCCGGGATAGCGATGACATTGGTGCCCTGCTCAGCTGCGGCGCGCACTAGGTCGGCACCGGGGTCGCTGACTGCAGGTACGCCTGCGTCTGTCACGAGTGCAACATCTTCTTTCAACAGCGACTGCAGCAATTGAGGCGTTCGTTGTGGGGCGTTATGTTGGTTGTAGCTAACGACTCGCTTCGAGATTCCCAGGTGTGTCAAGAGCTTGCGCGATTGCCGTGTATCTTCGGCCGCAACGAGTCCGACCTCCGATAATATGCGGATTGCCCGGAGGGTGAGGTCTTCTAGGTTTCCTATGGGAGTGGTGACGACATACAGCGTGCCCATGGGGTGAGGATATCTGATGTCAGCGATTAGAATAGTGGTTGTCAGACGATACACGAGGAGATCTCATGGACGCGCTTTACACCGACGATGAACGATTGCTTGCGAAGACGATCCGTGATTTTGCTGAGGCTGAGCTTTCGCCGTTGGCAGCCCGCTGGGACCAGAATGAAGAATTCCCTTGGGAAAGCCTGGAGGGATTGAAGCGCATGGACCTGATGGGCCTAACAATCGCTACAGACCAGGGAGGAGCGGGAGCCAGCTACGCGGAGATGGTCATCGTTGATGAAGAAATCGCACGTGTCTGCATGACTACGAGCACGACGCACCTAACGCACATCTCGCTCAGCGCTTCAACGATTGATCGCTTTGGTTCGCCGCAGCAGCGCGCGCGTTTCTTGCCTGCGATGGCCTCTGGTGAGAAATTAGGAGCATTTGGCCTTACAGAGCCAAGCTCGGGCAGTGATGCATCGGATATGCAGACAACTGCCACGTGGAAAGGTGAAGGATACGTAATTAACGGCTCAAAGACGTTTATTACCAACGGGGCCGAGGCAGATGTGATGGTGGTATTCACCTCACACGACCGATCTGCGGGCTCTCGCGGGACAACGGCTTTCATTGTGGAGAAAGAGACACAGGGCTTCGAGACGATACCAATGCACGGGAAGATGGGTATCCGGGGCTCAGGTACGGCAAATGTGTTCTTCACAGACTGCGAGGTGCCGTTGGCTAATCGGCTGGGAGAAGAGGGGGATGGTTTCAAGATTGCTATGGCCATCATCGATTCCAGCCGTATCTCGCTTGCTACTCAATCGGTTGGGCTTGCGCAAGGTGCGTTTGATGCGGCGGTGCGTTACGTACAACAACGCGAGACGTTCGGGAAGCCCCTGAAGGACCACCAGGCAATCCAGTTCATGCTCGCTGATATGGCGACGCAAATCGATGCGGCTCGGTTGCTGACGCGCCGGTCCGCGCAACTTAAGGATGCAGGGCACAGGCATAATAAGGAATCGGCGATGGCCAAGCTCTACGCGTCGGAGGCTGCGCATTTCTGTGTGGATAAGGCAGTCCAAATTCACGGAGGCTATGGATTTTTTAGGGAGAATCCAGTGGAACGCATGTACCGAGACCAGCGGATTACTGAAATATATGAGGGAACGTCCGAGATCCAGCGCATGGTGATATCTCGCGCTGTGCTTCGTGACAACGCTATCTAGGCAGACCGCCTGACTTTGGAGCTTTTCCTTACAAGAATCTTAACGACCTAAGAAGGGATATCCTGTAGCACCGCCCACCCCCAGAGCCCGACAATGCTAGTGTATGAGGATCTCTTGCTTTCGAGCAGTTGCTCTCAGCGATACCATGCTCATGTTGGCCTGCCGCGATATAGAGGGTTTCCCCAGGAGCAATCATGACATTATTTACCCCAAATACTAAAGTTGGCGCAATCAACCACATCGGAATTGCTACCGCTGACCTTAAAGCGTCGCTAAAACAGTTTCGTGAGCTATATCAGTCGCCGGACGCTGAGTTGATTAGGAATGAAGAACACGGCCTTCTAGCAGCGTTCATTCACCAGGGCGAAACGCATATCGAATTGCTACAGCCGCTGAGAGCAGATACGACGATTGGGAAATTCATCGAGCGCCACGGTGAAGGCATACATCACATGGCGTTCACAGTCGAGGATACTGATGCGAAGGCCAAAGAGCTTGAGGCGATGGGCATTCCGATCATCGTTAGCCCTCGGGAAGGGCTTGGTGGTCGGATTGCGTTCACCCACCCCTCGTCTACACATGGCGTGCTGATTGAGATTGTGAAGCCGCGAGACGAGCACTAGCGGTGGCAGGCAGAGTATTGATTGCAAAGCCGGGCCTGGATGGTCATGATCGTGGCGCGCGGATGGTAGCGCGATCTCTTCGCGATGCCGGATTCGAAGTTGCTTACACAGGAATCCGACACACTCCTCAGCAGATTGCTGCTCAAGCTGCGGAATTTGGCTCAGATCTCGTGGGCCTAAGCATCCTATCTGGAGCGCACATGGAATTGGTGCCACGCGTGATGGATGCACTCGCTGATCAGGGCCTGGACACGGTGCCAGTAGCAGTGGGGGGTATTATCCCTGAGCATGACCGAGCCGCGCTTCTGGAGATGGGAGTAGTGGCTATTTTCGGCCCCGGAGCTCGTACAGAGGATATCCGTGCGGCTATCAACGCGGCCATTGCAGCGTATAAGCGAGGGCAGGCGTAGGTTAGGCTAGCCTCAACAGGCTTTCCTGGCGTACAATACCTGGGTTGCGTGGAGGTAGAGAGTGCCGGAGATACAGATCAACGTCGCTGAACTCCTAAAGGAGACAGTGGGTGCGGCCAGGTCTTTTGACCTCAACAGTACGCTCTTGGACCATGATGGCATGGTGCTCGGTGCAGCTACTGGTGACTTGAAAATCACCAAAACTGACCGAGGAGTGTGGGTTTCAGGGCCCGTCAAGATTATGGTCTTGAGCGAGTGCTCGCGGTGCTTGAACCCGATGGAGTATGTTGTGCCGGCGCAGATTGATGACGAGTATCTCCCTAAGGTAGATTTGGCTACGGGGGCTCGAGTTCGGGTAGAAGACCGTGATGCCGAGGATGCGGATACCAGAAGCATTGATGATCATCACGAGTTGGATTTAACCGAGACCTTGCAGCAATATCGGTTAGCTGGCCTTCTGCTGGCTCCGTTATGTAATGAAGAGTGCTTAGGAATATGTTCGCAGTGTGGAGTGGATCTCAATGAGAACACCCACGAATGCCAGGACGAATTAGACCCCCGATGGGGAAAGTTACGAGAGTTGTTGAGATAGTTCATGCCAGTACCAAAGCGTAAGCGTTCCAAGGCCAGTGTCGGCTCCCACCGTGCCCATCAGGCGATCAAGCTTCCTAGCGTGGTTGAGTGCCAGCACTGCCACCGCCCTATGAAGCTGCACCACGCGTGCCCTGCCTGCGGTTTTTACCGCGGTCGTGACGTCTTAAGTGCAGAGACCGATCTCGCTTAAATACCCACGCCCTGGAATATTGATTCCGGGAGCAATCTGTATCTACACATGCTTTGTCCCAAGCGTAGATTCTTCCCGTGACGGCCTCTATCTGAGGCGTGATTCGAGTTATCCATGAGTGCCATTACTGCGTTCGTATTCCCTGGTCAAGGTGCCCAAGAGGTTGGCATGGCTGCTGATGTCGTCATCGCATCCCCTGCTGCCAATGCAGTGTTTGAAGAAGCAGATGATGCCCTAGGCACCAGTCTGAGCAGGGTCATCCTCGAAGGGCCTCCCGACGAGTTGCTCCGATCCCATAACGCTCAGCCAGCAATCCTTACTGCAAGCGTTGCCCTCCTTCGTGCGTTGGAAGAACACACCCGGGATTTGATGCCCGAGCCCGCCTATGTCGCTGGTCATAGCCTCGGTGAGTACACCGCGCTAGTGGCCGCTGGTTCGCTGGATTTTGCCCAGGCTTTGCGCTTGGTGCGCCGTCGTGGCGAGCTAATGCAGGCAGCAGCAGAGGCTACACCTAGTGGAATGGCCGCCCTCATTGGCCTGACGTTAGAAGCTGCGCGGGCGGCTTGCGAGGGCACGGGAGCCCAGGTAGCCAATGCCAATAGCGAGCAGCAGATTGTCATAGCAGGACCTGCTGCTTCATTAGCAGCGGCGATAGAGCGAGCCAAGGAGGCGGGCGCGCGCCGAGCGCTACCGCTGGATGTGGCGGGTGCATTCCACACCGAAGTCATGCGGCCCGCGCAGGACGAGATGGATCAGCTTTTTGCCGAGACCGTATTTGCAACACCAGCAGTACCGGTGATTGGGAACACGACAGGGATGCCCCTCGGGAGCGGCAATGAAATCCGCGCCGAGCTCGCAGACCAACTCTGCGGGTGTGTCTACTGGCAGCAGTCTATCGAATACATGGCGGCAGATGGAGTAGAGCGGTACGTGGAAATCGGCCCAGGGAAAGCGCTGACGGGCTTGATCAAACGCATCGTGGTAGGTGCTGAAACGATGGCGATTGGAGACCTAGACGCTCTTGCCGCCCTGACGTAAGCTGCAAAGCATACATGGAGACACGAACAACGCCTGCGGGCGGCCGGACCAAGAAGCCTAAGACCCACCAACACAAGGCGCGCTCCCTAGCGCTCCAGGTGCTGTACGAAATTGATGTAACAGGCCACGAGTGGCATATGTCGATCGCGACCCACGCAGAGGCGACTGCGGCCTCTCATCGTGTAATTGAGATGGCGAACACGGTAGTGCAAGGTGTTATGGCATCTATGTCGCGAGTAGATGAACTGATTGAGATTAACGCGCCGATGTGGCCAATAGGCCAGCTATCGCCGGTGGACAGGAACGTCCTTAGACTCGCGCTGTTTGAGATGTTACCTGGGTCCGATGTCCCGCCAAAGGTTGCGATTAACGAAGCGGTAGAATTGGCAAAGGAATTTGGTGGAGCAGCGTCTTCGCGCTTCGTCAACGGTGTATTGGGGGCGGCCCTAGAGGGGCTGACCCCTGTGGATGAGTACGACATCAGCTGATTAGGAGACCCCATGGCGAGTGTCCTCGATAGAGTGAAAGCAGTAGTGGTAGACCGACTCGGTTCAGAAGAGTCAGCAGTGGTCCCAGAGGCGTCATTTACGGATGACCTGAACGCGGATTCACTGGATTTGGTTGAACTGATTATGGCGTTCGAGGAGGAATTTGCTGACGGCGCAGAGCCGTTGAAAATTTCCGACGAAGACGCGGAGAGCATCCGAACTATCCAGAGCGCGGTTGATTTCATCAAGAGCAAGGGCTACTCGGACTAGTTCCGGCGAAAAGGATCGACTATTGGCTGGCTTAGATGTCATCCACCAGGCGATTAAGACATGCAAAGATTGCGATCTATGCCAGGAACGGACTAATGCGGTACCTGGTGAAGGCTTCACGCACGCCCAGATAATGTTTGTGGGTGAAGGCCCTGGCTTGAATGAAGATAAGCAAGGGCGCCCTTTCATAGGTGCGGCTGGTCATTTCCTTACTCACCTGCTGGAATCCATCGGTTTGCACCGAGAGGATGTATTCATCACTAATATAGTGAAGTGTCGCCCTCCTGAAAATCGCAATCCGTTGCCTGCTGAGATCGAAGCCTGTCGGCACTACCTCGACGAGCAAATTGCAGAGATTGCGCCGAAGATTATCGTCCCGCTAGGGCGTTATGCACTGGCGCGTTGGTTCCCCGGGGAGCCTATCGGTAAGCTGAGGGCGCAGCCGAAGGTATTTGATGGTATTACGTTGTTTCCGCTGTATCACCCGGCAGCGGCACTTCACAACGGCGGGTTGCGGTCGACAGTCGTCGATGATTTCGCAAAACTAGGCGCGTTGCTCGCGGAGCTCTCTCATGGGGAATTCGCTGGCAGAGGTGACTATGTCGATGCCGAATGAAATGCTTCTTGAGATCCTCCCTGTGGTTGAAGCGGACGATATTGTCGTCGAGCACTAGCCGGACAGCTGGCAGAGGCAGATGAGCCGCCTTTGCAACAATTAAACATGGTTAGCATCGACGCTAGAAGCGGTGCGACTGGTCAGGTGCCTGCGGGCACCAGAAATTTGGAGTTATGGCAAACCCTATTCGTATCATCCCCCTTGGGGGACTCGGTGAAGTTGGTAAAAATATGATGGTCGTCGAGTACGGTGAAGACATCGTTGTTATCGACGCAGGCTTGATGTTCCCGAAAGAAGACATGCTTGGTGTTGATTTGGTCATCCCTGATATGACTTACCTCAAGAAGAACCAAGACAGGGTTCGCGCGGTGCTTATCACCCATGGTCACGAAGACCATGTGGGTGCACTGCCCTTCCTGTTGCGCGAGCTAAACGTGCCTGTCTACGCGCCACCGCTGGCTCGTGACCTCGTGGACGTCAAGCTCAGGGAAAACACTGGTGTAGGCAAGTATGATCTGTTCGAGGTACAGGCTGGAGAAAGCATCAAACTAGGAGGGATCACGGCGGAATTCTTCCGTGTCTGCCACTCGATACCGGATGCTTGTGGTATCGCGCTGCATACAGATGCAGGGATTATTGTTCATTCGGGAGATTTTAAAATAGACCACACTCCAGTGGATGGGCACCCTACGGAGCTTCATCGGCTAGCGGAGCTAGGACAAGAGGGCGTATTACTGCTGCTGTCCGATTCCACTTACGCTGAGAATCCTGGCTATACCCCGTCAGAGCAGATCGTTTCCGACGCACTTGATATCGCGATAGGCCGCGCGGAAGGACGGGTGATGGTGGCAACGTTCGCATCGTTGATTTCACGCGTGCAACAAATCGCGGACGCTGCGGTTGAGCACGGTCGTAATATCGCATTCGCTGGTCGGAGTATGGTGAACAACGTCAATATGGCGCTTGCGAAAGGGTACCTAAAGGTACCTCCGGGCGTCATTATGAACGTCGATGAACTTTCAGCGCTTCCTCCGGAGAGGCAAGTCCTCGTTCTCACGGGCGCTCAAGGCGAGCCGCTCGCGGTTCTTGCCCGTGTCGCACGCCGGCACAGCCGGGATATCCAGATTCAAGAGGGAGACACAGTCATCCTGTCAGCGAGCACAATCCCTGGTAATGAAACTAAAGTATCAGATGTGATTAATAACCTCACACGACAAGGTGCAAAGGTGATTACGCGGCGGCAGGCCGACGTGCACGTTCAAGGCCACGCGAGCCAGGAAGAGCTCAAATTAATGCTCAATCTGATTAAGCCAAAATATTTTGTGCCAATTCATGGTGAGTACCGCATGCTTAGTGCTCACGCAGGTCTTGCGGAAATTATGGATGTGGCACACGAAAATATCATGGTGCTTGAGGATGGAGACGTTCTAGAGATTACCGAAGACAGCGCTGAAGTTGTCGAACACTTGCCTGCAGGCCACGTGTTTGTTGACGGAGTACGCCTTTGGAACATGGGAAGCGCAGTGCTTCGGGACCGACGCCATCTTGCTCGCGATGGCTTCGTGGTCGTGGCGTTGACACTGGATGAAACCACAGGCGGCCTTGCCGGGGAACCAGAAATCGCATCCAGTGGGTTCATTGATATGGATGAATCTGAGGAATTAGTGGACGACGCTATTGAGTTGGTTGGGGACACGCTTCGGTTGGCCGCGAAAATACCGCTGGAAGAGGATTACATCAATGCACGGGTGCGCGAGGCACTGGGGAGCTTCCTCTTCAAGGAAACCGGTCGTCGCCCGATGATTGTGACCCTCTTGCTCGATATCTAGTCCCACCAAAGCACCAGGCGAACCCTCCTCCCTTTTTCGGATAATTGGGGTATCGTAAGATTGATGTTTTTCATGTTCCGGCTGATACCAGTTAAGTTACTACTTCTGCTGGGTGGCGTTACTTTCGGTACCTATGCGGTTACGTCACAGCCCGCATGGCTGGTTGATCCGACTCGTGACCTAGCAGAAGAGATACTCATACAGGCAGGCGCTGGTGTCGCCGCTATAGCCGCGCTTGGCATTGCTTTGCTGGTAGTGCTCCTGAAGAAACCTTTTCTTCTAATCAAGAAATGGCGATTGCTTTTCGGATCATTCCTCTTGGTCACAGGCATACAAGGGGCGCTTAGCTACTTCACGTATGACCTTCCTCTGGTGGGTACCGCGAGCCTAGGTGGCTCTTTGGGGCATGAAGTGCGCGGGCCCAACGAGCTACTGGCTTACATCCGGGTGGGCGCAGTGACCGCGTTTGGTATTTGGTTCACGCTTCCAATGCTTACCAACCGACTATTGCGTGGCTCTGGTAAAGGAGCAAGGAAAACCGCAATTGGTACCGCGCAGGCTTATCGCTTTGTTCCGGTACACCGCATACTAGGAAAACTGGTACGCATGGCTTTCAAGGGCGGAGCGAAAGCCGCCAAAGGTGGCAGCACTGCACTCGCTCGTGGAAGTGGAGCTGCCGTAAAAACGGCTCGCAATCGACAGGCCTCACGCCAGGATGGCGCATTGGGTAGAGAGCTAGGTGATTTCCTGTCATCAACTCAACCGGGAGAGCCCTCCTCCGTGCGTGCGCCGTCGCCGTTGGGAGAGGACCAGCCTTTTCTATGTGGTAGTGACGAGCGTTTGAATGACTCGTTTAATCAAGCCAACGAGCCTTCAGCTACCCTGGCACCCTCGGAGGTCCTTACTCCGTCAGCGACTGAGGGGAAACCCAGGTCTTCACCGAAGCATCGCAACGCCAATCTTACGCAAGAGTCTGCCTCAGTTCCTCCTTCAACGCGCCGTGGTGCTGGAAGGGTGGCCGCAGCTTGGTGCTTGCCAAACACGGGGCAGTTAGCTGCTGGTGTGAGTGCAGGGGCAGTCACCGAAGTACATCATGCAACAGCAGGTGTGATCGAGGAGACCCTTGCGCAACACGGTGTTGAAGTTAATGTCGCAGAGATTAAACCAGGTCCATCTGTCACGATGTTCGGTCTTGTGCCAGGGTGGAATCGTAAAGCGCGCGGACGTACGCGCGCTGGAGATACAGATGACGTGGACTCTAAGGATACTTTTGGGATTGGGCGCAGTCGGGTGAAAGTGGACAGTATCTTGGCGCGGGAAAAAGATCTGGCACTGGCTCTGGCAGCGCCAAGTTTGCGACTGGAGGCGCCCGTTCCAGGGGAATCAGTAGTCGGTGTCGAAGTGCCCAACAAGGCATCCACTACGGTGACGATTCGCCAGATTATGGATTCCACTTCGTACCAGTCAATCCTGAATGATGGCGGACTTCCTGTGGCGTTAGGCCTCGCATCAGCAGGAGAGCCGATTGCGATTGACCTGCTCAAGATGCCACACCTACTTATAGCTGGAGCTACTGGCTCTGGCAAAAGCGTCTGCATGAACAGCGTTATATCGTCACTTATTGCGCACCAATCTCCGGCACGGGTGCGTCTGATGCTGATTGACCCGAAGCGAGTTGA
>CALGTL010000161.1 GCA_937901475.1 uncultured Dehalococcoidia bacterium | reverse complement strand
TGTAATTGGATGCGATGAACAGCTTCAGCTCTGGATAGAACTCGAACGAGTTCTGCCGCATGAACCGCGCCCTCATCTTGTCGCCGCCCGTCATGCCCTTCACCAGCCCTTCGTTGAGCCGCCGTCCCTCTGTAGTCTCGATGGCGGCGAGAAACCGTGCGCCGCGCAGCGCTGCAAGCTCGCAGGAGTGCCCTGCGTTGGACTTCGCCATGAGGTCTTCAGGGTTCATCTGTGACCTGCCCCCCTAGAACGCGCCCAGGTAATATTTTAGGATATGGCCTGGAAACGTAAAGGAGGGCATTATGCCAAGGAAGCGATTCACGACAGAACAAATCATTTCGAAGTTGCGAGAGGCGGAGGTCGAATTGTCTCGGGGGAAGAAGGTTCCCATCATCTGTAAGCAACTTGGTGTCACGGAACAAACGTATTATCGGTGGCGTAAAGAGTATGGCGGGCTCAAAATGGACCAAGCAAAGAAACTCCGTTCGTTGGAAAAAGAGAATGCCCGTCTGAAGAAGTTAGTAGCGGATATGGCGCTAGACAATGACATCCTGCGGGAGGCGGCCTCGGGAAACTTCTAAGCCCAGCCAAGCGGCGCAAGGCGGTAACGCATGTGCGGCAGCAGCTGGGCGAAACACAGGTTTCCGAGCGTCGTGCGTGCCGTACACTCGGTCAAACACGGTCCACACAACGTCGAGAGCGCACTATACCCAATGACGAACCTCTATTGGTCAGAAGTATGGTTGCATTGGCGACGCAGTACGGCCGGTATGGGTATCGGCGTATCACCAAAATGCTTCACTGGGAGGGATGGAAGGTAAATCATAAACGTGTCGAACGTCTGTGGCGCAGAGAAGGCCTTAAAGTGCCGTCAAAGCAGCCCAAACGGCGTAGACTATGGTTCAACGACGGTTCGTGCGTACGGCTCAGACCTACCCACAAGAACCACGTATGGGCTTACGATTTCGTGATGACCCGGACGCATGACGGTCGTCCCGTGCGGATGCTGACGGTAATTGATGAGTATACCCGTGAATGTTTGGCCATCGATGTGGCCAGAAGATTGAATCATCAAGACGTATTGGAGTGCATAGGAGAATTGTTCGTGCACAAAGGTGTCCCAGAATACCTGCGCTCGGACAACGGCTCAGAATTCACCGCGCAGGCGGTTCGAGACTGGTTGGAGCGTCTGGGCGTAAAGACAGCGTATATCGAGCCGGGTAGTCCCTGGGAGAACGGCTATAACGAATCGTTTAACGGAAAACTACGCGATGAACTACTGAATGGAGAAATCTTTGACACCCTGCTTGAGGCGAAGGTGTTGATCGAACGATGGAGAAAGGAGTACAACACAATACGACCGCACAGCTCGCTGGGATACGTTCCACCAGCACCTGAGGCCAGGCTCGCCTGGCCGGAACACAAGGAACCAAGCAATAGGCTGCCTAGAAGATGTGCCGCAGCCCTAACTTAGAAAGTGGTAGCGTTCTTGGGGGCAGGTCAGGGGGTCGGCCACGCGAGTCCTGCTCCCCGTAGTGCCTCATGGTGCCCTGTTGTATACTCATTTTGGACTTGGGATGGACTTGCCGACACTACTGAACAACAAAAAGCCCCAGCGTCCTACTTTGTAAGTCGCTGGGGCTATTGTGTTTCGATGGCGGAGACGACGAGACTCGAACTCGCGACCTCTGCCGTGACAGAACGTTTGGCCGAGCAACTTAT
>CALGTL010000160.1 GCA_937901475.1 uncultured Dehalococcoidia bacterium | reverse complement strand
CTCCTTTTCCCCATAATAACTACCTTCTGATTGCCAACCTTTATGAACCTGTGAAGCGCTGTTCATAGCCGACTCAAAAGCAATGGCTAGGCCTGAGTAAGCTTCTAATAAATCTTGGCCGGTCACTTCAGTCCACACGGCTTTGAGATTACTAAACTCAAACGATGCTGCAGTGGCTTTTTCTATGCCCCAACCATCCGCAGCGAAGCTATTCTCGGGTAAAAAAGGCCTCCCAGAATAGGTTTGCGAGGTCAACATTTCACTACGCAATTCGATCGCTGGATAAATGTGGCTGCTATTTGGGTCTGGCACGCTAGGGATTGAAACGGCAACCGAGCTATTAAGCGCTGCGGGCATTGGCGTTATCCAAGTCATGAACGCATTGATGCCTGAGGCATCTTCATCAATAGCAATCACCCCGTTTTCTCGCTGATTTGCAGTCTCATCACGTAATAGAGGACCAGCAACAAGGATATTCTCAAGAGCCCATTGTAGGCGAATTCTAGCTAAACTCATTCGGTCGATTGCGGTGGTCTCAAGGAAATTGCTAGCGCCGGTAGACGGTGTTCCAATTAGCGATGGCCTTGGGTTAAAGCCATCAACATGGAGGTATTCATAATCTCCTGTCTGGTCATTGAATGACACAACGAATCCGTCAGTCGCTTGTGACTCATTCCCTCCCGAGGAAAGGCGATAGGGCACATATGTTCGCGTTTGCTCTCCTAGGTTATCTCGAACCAACCAATCATCGTTTACCGCTGTAAGGTTCATGTCAAAATCAAACGCCATGAACGTTAGGGCAGCGACTTGAGCTAGCCTAAACTGAGCTGCAATCATGCGCGCGTCAGCACAATCAATTTCAACATCTACCCCGTCAAGGGTAATAGTATCCCTGAATGATTCAGGCACAGCTTCAAGGTGACCGGCGATAGTATCAAACAACTGCAGAAAAACTTCGTTTGCTAGCCAATCTTGCACTCGGCCTAAATTGGGTGTACTCGAATCAAAATTTTCAGCCGGAGTGGTAGGGCTGAAGCCACTTGCTAGATCAGATAGCGAACGATTCATTAATCCGAAACCGAAGTCATCAAGGAGGCCGCCTAATGTGGACTGAGTTATTGAGCTTTGGCCTTCTTCAAAAAAGGAGGACATAGTGGTCGTCGCAAGGAACATGCGCGCCGTTCCGTTGCTTGGATTTAGCCTGACAGCCTCCTGGAAGCTGGAGTGCGCGTCAGCTAGATTGGCGCTAGTATTTCCGGGATTTGCGGCTAAATCGTCAAGCAAATCGTTCACTTGCTCTATGCCTTCGTCGGTGGCAGCGTTTGAGCCACCAGGATCTACAAGACCGCCGCCGCCCCCGTTATCAGAGCCGGAGCCACAGCTTATGATGAGAAGCAGACTTACGGGGAGCAAACATGATAGAAGTGTCTTATGCATACATGTACAGTAGCGACTGTACGGAGTTTGTGACACCATCTTTCCGGATAATTTAAGTAGGAATTAGTGACCAGGGCCGCCGTTAACGAATACAAAGTTGTTCAACGCTGCGGCCACCACGCCCATAATCGAAACACCCGCGATAATACCCGAGGCAAGCGGAACCAAATAGCCCTCGCATTGCTTCTCATTACGCTTGTTCCAGTAATAACCAATCAGCGCGCCAATCAGCATCGACAACGGGTACTGGAATGGCAAGATAAATCCTAAGCCAACGCCTGTCGCGGATGGCAAAAACTTTTTAGTCTTCTTCGGTGCAAAGCGATCAATCAAGGTCAAAGCTATGCCGATGCCCAAGCCAACAAAGATGGCGCTACGATGCATTTCGTGTAAGTTACCAATGCCACTATTAAACACATCAGCAACCGCCTTCCATGCCACCGCTGCCGGCGCTGGGAATGCTGGAGCGATCTCGGTGCCATCCGCTAAAGTCTTGCCCAAA
>CALGTL010000159.1 GCA_937901475.1 uncultured Dehalococcoidia bacterium | reverse complement strand
AAGTGGCCACTTCCATCGTCGCGAATGTTGGCCCGCCGAGAACCAACACAACACCGAACGACGTGAATGAGAACACGAACACGAGCAATGCCGACGACCAAAGCGCAGGCATCAGAAGGGGTAAAGTAACGTTAGTGAAGGTTCGTATCCGCCCCGCGCCGAGCATCGTCGCGCTCTCGTTGAACCTTGGGCTTAGGTTAGCCCAGAACGATGAAACTATCCTGACTACTACTGCGTAATTGTAGAACGCATGAGCCATGATGATGATTGTTAGCGTGTTCGCAATTCGCAGCTGTGGACCGTCTGCACCGAATACATTGGCCAGTGCCGAATTCACCAGACCCTGCGGACCAAGCAGTGCCACGAAACCCATCGCCACAACGATTGTAGGCATGATGAAGGGCACTGTAATTAAAGCTTTCAGCAACGTCTTCCCGGGGAAATCATGCCGTGCGAATAGGTACGCGACGGGCAATCCGATCACGATGGTTAGGGTAGTGGAAATAGCAGCTTGCCATACCGTGAACCAGATACGGCCCAAATAATAGGGGTCACCTAGAACCGTTCCGAACGGACCCAAGCCCAAAGACCCACCACTGAAACTCCTGCCTAAGATTGCGATTAGGGGGTACACGAAGAACACCGCGAGGAACGCTACTGGCCCGAAGATCAGCAATCTATTTGATGTCACCGAAGAACCACCTCGGTCCAGTCTTGGATCCACTGATCACGCTTCTGGCCAATCTCTGCCGCACTCAGATCAGAGGACTTCGTCGGCACATCCGCGAACTTGAATGACTCGGGTATGGCCGCGTTTCTGTTCACCGGGTACACAAACATTTTGTCCGGGAAGTCTTCTTGGAAAGATTTACTCAGGGCGAAATCGATGAACTTCTTTGCTAGGTCTTTGCTGCTCGCACCCTTCAGAATGCCGATACCCTCGATCTGCAGAAACGATGCCTTATCGATCAAGATATTACCTGTGGGCGGAACGTCAACCGGCTCAGTGGAGAACAAATACTCAGCTGCGGGACTCGTTGCATAGCTCACCACTAAAGGCCTGTCCCCACCGTAGGGTGAGAAGTCCGTATAGTAGGCTTCTGTCCAACCGTCTTTTACCAGCACATCGTTTGCCCTCAAATCGCGCCAGAAGTCCAGATAATCGTAGTCATCGGCCTCACCGAAGTAAGACACTGTTGCAATCAGAAACGCCAACCCTGGTGATGACGCTGCTGGGTTTTCCACGACCAAGCGGCCTTTCCAATCCGGCCCTGTCAGCTCCTCTAGCGCTGTCGGAACCTCCAAGCCGACGTCAACTAGGAACTGCTTGTCGTAGTTCAGGTTCACATAGCCATAATTAATGGAAGTGACATGGCCAGTGGTATCGAGGATGAACTGTGCAGACACTTGATCGAGTGCGCCAGGTTCGTACTTATCGAAGATATCTTCATCCAGTGCTCGACTGAGGTAAGTGTTGTCCACCCCGTAGAGTAAATCTGCTGAAGGATTGCCCTTCTCTAGGATTGCTCGCACGAGGGCCTCGCCTGAGTCGCCTGCCGGCTGGATCACTACCATTGCATCATGCTCGGCCTCGAACTTAGCAACCATCTCGTCGCTGATGTCGAAACTGTCGTGAGTCATGATTACTAGCTTGCGGTCGTCGCTGTTACTGCATGCTGCAGAGCTCATGATCCCGAGCACCATTAGGACTACTGCTACCGACTTCTTCACAATTAACCTCCAGATTGGTACGCCGCCTAGGCAACAAAAAAACCGCCCTGATTGGGCGGCTAAAGAAGCTTGGAAAACCACACTCCCTCCGCTGGCATTACCCAGATCAGGTTAGGGGTCGATAACGTTTGCGTTATCCTCTCAGCCTGGCTTCCCAAGCTCCCCCGGGGCATATTCGATTGGAAGAAGAGTAGTGATGCGGTCGCGATCTTGTCAACACGCATCTTGAGGTAGGGCCGTCTGGCGCCCTCAGTCATTACAAGGCAAGGTAGTAGATAAGACTCGGCGCCTGTTTTGAGTATATGTCGATAACCAAAAAAACCTAGAACCCAACAAACAAGATAACCGGAAGGGCGCCAATCACCGCTCTGGGTTTTGCTTTTTGTGCCTAGTAATCCAGGCCTAACTGCTTACCATCGATAGGGACACACGCTTTCGATCCAGATCGACACCCAGGACCGTCACCGAGACCTGCTGGCCCACTGACACCACATCGTTGGGGGCCGACACGAATCTGTTTGCGAGCTTGCTGATGTGCACTAGCCCATCGCAGTGTGCTCCCACGTCTACGAATGCACCGAACGCGGTCACGTTAGTCACCACTCCAGGTAGCTTCATGCCAATCCGCAAGTCCACGATAGTGCGTACCTCATCGGAAAAGCTGAACGCCTCAAACGCGTTGCGCGGGTCGCGACCCGGCTTGGCAAGCTCCAGCATGATGTCCTCTAGCGTAGGCAATCCGACAGACTCCGTCACGTAATTACGAACGTCCACTAGTAAGCGCGTGTTCTCTTCGCTCATCAACTGATTTACGTCGCAACCCAGATCCTTCGCCATCTTCTGGACAATGTGATAGCTCTCCGGGTGAACTCCGCTCGCATCGAGCGGGTTCGCCGCACCATTGATGCGCAAGAACCCAGCGGCCTGCTCGAAGGCCTTCCTTCCCAACCGCGGCACCTGGAGCAAATCCTGACGAGACTTAAACTCCCCCTGAAAATCGCGATACTGCACGATAGCCTTGGCCAACGACGTCCCTAATCCTGACACGAACGCTAGCAACTTGGGACTAGCGGTGTTGAGGTCGACCCCTACTAGATTCACGCAACTCATGACCACGTCGTGCAGCCGCCGTGCCAACGCTGTTTGATCAACATCATGCTGGTACTGACCTACGCCGATAGCTTTCGCGTCAATCTTTACCAATTCCGCGAGTGGATCCATCAGGCGCCTACCGATGGAAACTGCGCCGCGAACCGTCAGATCGTGATCAGGTAGCTCCTCGCGTGCGACCGCAGACGCTGAGTACACGGAGGCACCGCTTTCGTTTACGATCACAGTCGCCACCGAGCTTGGGAGCCTGAGGCCACGGACCACTGCTTCCGTCTCGCGTCCCGCCGTCCCATTACCGATAGCAATAGCCTGCACATTGAAGCGCCGCACCATCTCTGCAATCTTCTGGGCCTCTTTCGCCTCGCGCTCGGCCCCTAGATGCAGGTACACGGTATCCGAATGTAATAGAGCACCCTGTCTATCGAGGCATACTACTTTGCAGCCGGTACGGAACCCTGGATCGATTGCCAAGATGGTCTTCTGGCCTAACGGTGCTGCGAGAAGCAGCTTGCGCAGATTCCCGGCGAATACTGCGATTGCAGTAGCATCCGCACGCGCCTTGAGAGCGTTCCTTATTTCCGTCTCCATTGACGGCCCAAGCAACCGCTTGTAGCCATCCACCACCGCCGCCTCCATGTGGGTGGAGGCCTCGCTCGTCCCAGTGACGAAATGTGGGATTAGAGCTGCGAAGGCCTCTGCCTCTTCAAATTCAATTTGGACAGACAGCATGCTCTCTTTTTCCCCGCGGAACGTGGCTAGGACTCTGTGTGATGGGGCCTTGGAAGCAAGCTCCACTGCATCAAAGTAATCCCTGAACTTCGCCCCTTCTTCTTCCTTCCCTTTCGCGACCTGAGAGCGCAGCAAAGCCCGATTCTGGAAAAGCTCCCGCGCCGTCGAACGAGCCCACATGTTCTCGCTTACCCACTCAGCGATGATGTCCCTGGCACCCGCCAATGCAACCCTTTCATCTTCGATTCCATTCTCGGGATTGATGCATGCTCTAGCTGCCGCATGCACATCCGCTCCTGTCTTCTGAGACCATAGCAATTGGGCTAATGGCTCCAAGCCTCGCTCCCGCGCGATCATCGCCTTTGTGCGACGCTTCGGCCTGAACGGCAAGTACACGTCCTCAATTCTTGCCATTGTTACTGCGGCCCGAAGCTGCTCGCGCAACTCATCGCTCAGCAAGCCACGCTCCAGTAACGACGCTAGCATCGCCGCGCGCCGTTCATCTAATTCACGTAATTGGGCGACGCGTTCACGTATGGTCTGCACCGCCACCTCGTCAAGCTCGCCCGTCGCTTCTTTGCGATAGCGAGCGATGAACGGCATCGTCGCCCCGCCATCAAGGAGGTCGATCGTCGCCCGAACCTGGCCGTGCCGTACACCAAGCTCTGCTGCGATTGTCGCAACGTGTTGATCAATTATCCGGTCTTCTATCATCAACCCAATCCCCACACTACTCACGGTCTGCCTTAGTGAGCGCTGGTCAAGCATAGCAGCGGCTTATGCGAGGAAGAGGAGGTGATAGATGGGCATCTGGGGCCTACATCGGCAACACGTTCAGTACATCGCCGCGGATGTTCCCCTCTATGTACCACGAAGCCGCCGTTCGAGTTATTTTCAATCGAAGACTTCCCAATGGCACCCGACCACCCCCAAGCCCTAGCACGACTCGGGTCAAGAACCCATTCCTTCTGGCCCACACTCTGCGCCATACTTGATCAATGGAAAGCCCTGCTACTCAACAAATTCGCTCTCTTGTTCAAGGGATGTCTAAAACCAACCTTAAGCAAGGCCACGACCACACACTCAATTTCGATTACTCATACCTCTGCCCTTCACCTGAAAAGTATCAATGGCAATGGTTTTGGGACTCCTGCTTCCACGCCATCGCCCTTGCACATATCAATCCTGACCAAGCCTTGCATGAGCTTGACACCCTAGTTGCCACTCAGCGTGAGGACGGCTTCATTGGGCATATCCACTTCTGGGGCGCCAAGCTAGGTGGCATTGCTCATCTCTGGGCTTATAGCCAAGCCGTTCCAGGTGAGCGCCTGCGCAGTTCTGGCCTCATCCAGCCGCCCGTTCTCGCCCAAGCCGTCGAACGCGTCGGTGAAATTATCGGTGATGTCGCCATACCGCCCCGCTTCATGCACGCTCTCGATCTCTATCACGCGTGGCTCGCTGACAATCGCGTTCCAGACGATGATGGCCTAATTGTCATTGTCTCTCCCTATGAAGCGGGCACCAATCAATCGCCCGTCTTTGACGAAGCCCTTGGGTTTGATGCGCCTCCAGGTCGCTGGAAGACAGGCTTTAGGAATCGACGCATCGATGTCTCGAACTGGCTCTCCAGTTACAACAGCGCCAAGATGCTGGGTAAACATCGGTTCTACGTGAAAGAGGCACTGGTCAATGGCCTCTACGCCGACTCCCTGGCCACTATGGCGCGTATGCACCGCATCCAAGGCAACAACCACTCGGCTGCCGCTTACGATGCCATGGCCGCCAAAGTCACTAAATCTATGCTTGAAAAAATGCTTGACCGCGCGAATGGCGGATTCATGAGTCTAATCGGCACTAACGAGCGCCGCACCGCGCCCCTCACGGTCGGCGCGCTCGTTCCGCTGGTCATGCCTAACATCCCCAAGGATATCGTCGATGAGATCGTAGAGCGACACATCTTGCGTCGCGACAAATTCTGGCTGCGTTACCCCATCCCATCAGTCTCAGCCGTGGAAAGTACTTTCAATCCCCACGAAGACAAGCTGATTTGGCGCGGGCCTACGTGGATCAACACCAACTGGCTCGTCTGGCGTGGCATGCGAGCACAGGGCCGCAGCGAGAACGCTGAGGATCTCGCCGCGCGTACCATTGAGCTGGTTGCCAAACACGGTCTTTATGAGTACTACAATCCGCTTAGCGGGCAAGGAATGGGCGCGCGGTCGTTCGGCTGGTCGGCTCTCGCCCTCGACATGGCTTTAGCGTGAGAAACTCACGCTAATCTCGAGGAGCAGTAGCAACCATAGGTGCAGTGTCGATCGCCCGATCAACCGCTGCTTTGATTTCTTCTAGGAATGCCTTCCTGCGAGATGCCACAACGATCACCGGCCCATCTGTCATGTGCAGTCGTAGCCCATACGTCGGCTTACGTCTCCTGAAGTACATCGATCCGCCCAAGAAAGCAGCTGAGCCCATCATCATCGTCTGGAACGAATCAGC
Source organism: uncultured Dehalococcoidia bacterium (assembly GCA_937901475.1). Classification (GTDB taxonomy): domain Bacteria; phylum Chloroflexota; class Dehalococcoidia; order Lucifugimonadales; family Australimonadaceae; genus CALGTL01. Next base: position 4,934 of record CALGTL010000159.1, on the reverse strand, counting down.
TATGTAACCTGATAGCAGCAACCCGATTCCGACGGCCATGATGGATACCCCGGGCCACGCCCGCCTGCTTTCCGAGTCGATGCTCGCTGACGACACATCTCTAGTGGAGTAGCGCTTTTTCGCGAACTCCATCCTGGCTGTCCCTATCCGGATGCCGTTCGAATCAGAGTAGAAAACACGTTCAGTTGTCATAGTTGGGATAGGTTACTTCTCAAGGAGCGAGTACTCTAGGCTATCTGTCAACGCTTGCCACGAAGCTTCTATGATGTTCGCCGAAGCCCCCACTGTGTTCCAGTAGTGCCCTCGGGCGCTGGATTCCACTAACACGCGCACCACAGCGCCCGTCCCATCTGGCCCTTGCTCCACTACCCGAACCTTGTAGTCCGTCAATTGCACATTCGCCACCTCAGGGAAGGCCTGAATCAAACCCTTGCGCAACGCCGCATCAATAGCGTTCACCGGCCCGTTCCCCTCTGCTACGGTATGCATTAGCTCACCTTTCACCCGGACTTTCACCATTGCCTCGCACAATGTCTCATCGCCGTTGTCCTGTGAACTATTCTGGCGTCGACGCTTCTCCATCACCACCATGTAGTCCACGAGGTCGAACGGGCGTGAATATCCAGGCAGCGCCCGGCGAACGAGCAGCTGAAATGACGCCTCCGCGCCTTCGTACTGGAACCCCTGCGCTTCCTTATCCTTAACCAATTTCAGCAGATCACCCAGGCGCTCTTTGGGCACGTCTGCTGTTAGCCCTGCTTCTTCCAATTTAATCGCTATGTTCGCGCGCCCAGCTAACTCCGACACCACCACGCGCTTCGCATTGCCCACGAGCTCAGGCTCGATATGCTGGTATGCCATATCCATCTTCGCCGTCGCCGAGGCATGGAGCCCTCCCTTGTGGGTGAATGCGCTCTCGCCAACGTAAGGCTGGTATCGACTACGTGGCATATTCGCCAACTCAGCAACAAATTTATGTACCTCTGTCAAATGCGCCAGCTGCTCGTCGGTTACCACATCCATTCCCAACTTCAGTTTCAGGTTAGCGATTACTGATACGAGATTCGCGTTACCGCAACGCTCTCCGTACCCGTTGATGGTTCCTTGCACCTGCGTCGCGCCCGCTTGCACCGCAGCGATGCTGTTCGCAACTGCTACATCTGAATCGTTGTGACAGTGGATCCCGATACCGCTATCAACGGCACCGCGTACCGCACTAACCGTCGCGAACACGTCCACAGGCATTGTGCCGCCGTTGGTATCGCACAGTACGACCTGTTCCGCGCCCGATTCAGAAGCAGCCTTCACGCAGGCCATCGAATATTCCTGATTTGCGGCGTAGCCGTCAAAGAAGTGCTCTGCGTCGAAGATTACTCGCAGCCCTTTTGAGCATAGGTACTCAATTGAGTCACGGATCATCGCCAAATTCTCTTCTAGAGATGTCTCGAGGACCTTTGTCACCTGTTCATCTGACGTCTTGCCTACAATTGTCACAACCGGGGCGCCGCAGTCCAGCAGCGCTTGCAGGTTGGCGTCATTTTCTGGCCTCGAGTTCGCACGCCTCGTCGACCCGAAAGCAACAATCTTCGCATTAGTTAGCTTTAGATTCTTTGCCCGTTGGAAAAACTCCTCATCCTTCGGGTTTGAGCCCGGCCAGCCGCCCTCGATGAAGTGCACGCCTATCTGGTCCAAGCGCTGCGCGATGTTCAGCTTGTCTTCAACAGACAGGCTGATACCTTCCATTTGAGTGCCATCGCGCAGGGTCGTGTCGTACAGCGTAAATTCACTCATTGCGTCCTCTTATCGACTCACAATCCGTATTTAGCGGCGAAAAATGACTAACAAAAAACCCGTCCCCTAAGAAGGGACGGGTTATGAATTACCCGCGGTACCACCCTCGTTCCCCCGTATGGAGAGCACTTAGTAGAGCGCTAACACGCTCTCGCCTTTGGTAACGGGCGGCAGTCCGGCCAGATCTACTCCCCCTCTCGCAGGAACCACAAAAAGGGTTTGGGCTGACAGCTCAGGAGGGATATTCAGCAAGGGCCAACGTACCGGACTCCCACTAACTCCGGCTCGCTGTTCGTTGGTTAGCCTACCTACTCGTCTCCGTCACAGCTATTGTAAAGAACGCTAGCAGTCGTGACGATTTCCGTCAACGTTGGAAGCCTTCAATTATTTATATAGATGCTGGATTGCTGGTAATCTGTTTTGCAGTTTTCCTTAACCTTCTCTCTCTATCACTTTTATCACAGGCGCTGATACCCCCAGTTAAATGAAATCATCATTACCCTCCCTCGCGCCTTGTCGGGCGATTTCAGGCACCTGGTAGTCAATTGCTCGTGAAGTGCTTAGCTCGAAAAAATAAGCCCTAAAGCGTGATCAACGAGAAGAGATCCTGACCAACTAGAGCCTCCCTACCACCCAGCGCCCCCAATTCGACCAGCACCGCTACTCCAGCTATGGTCGCACCAGATTGCTCAATCAGATTAATTGCTGCGGCCATCGTGCCACCGGTCGCAAGCACATCATCAATCAGGAGCACGCGATGGTGGGCAAGCAATGCGTCACGATGTATTTCTATGACAGCCTCGCCATACTCCAGCGAGTACTCCGCCTGGAAAGTTTCGAAAGGTAATTTGCCGAGCTTACGAATTGGGACGAACCCTGCTCCGAGTTCTACTGCCAGCGGGCAGCCTAGCATGTAGCCGCGCGCCTCGATTGCCGCGACTTGATCGATTCCAGCGCCACGAAACGGCTCGGCCAACGCCTGGATAGACGCTCGATACGCTTCAGCGTCGCCCAACAATGGAGTTATGTCCCGGAACATGATGCCTGCCTGCGGGAAATCGGGGATATCTCTGATGAGTGAGCGGTAGTCCGTTGACTCGGTTGCCATAGGTGTGCCTCACAGTTACTAGGGATGCGATACGCTCTAATCCTATCAAGCTGACTCTCCCACGAGCTGAGGCCCGCATTATGATCAAGCGATATTACGATGGACCCCTAGAAGGCCCAATGCGTGAACTTCAGAAGCGTATCGTTGCGTGTCGCAACTGCTGGCGACTCGTCGAGTACCGCGAGCGCAAGGCCACGAATGAACGCCGCGCTAGTTTTAAAGAGTGGGATTACTGGGGTGCTGCTGTCCCCAGTCATGGCGACCCCAAAGCTCGGCTTCTTCTCATTGGCCTTGCCCCGGCTTCTCACGGTGCGAACCGCACAGGGCGCCTGTTTACGGGCGACCCAACTGCAGATTTTTTGACCAAATCCCTGCATCGCGCAGGCTTCGCTTCACAACCAAACTCCTTTAGGCGTGACGATGGACTTGTGCTCCAAGACGCCTTTGAGGTCGCGGTGGTTCGGTGCGCACCACCCAACGATAAGCCCACTCCCCAAGAACAGCGAACATGCCGCCCTTACCTGCAGCAGGAAATCGACCTCCTGCCCAATATTAAAGTAGCTCTCGTCTTCGGGCGCGTAGCGTTTGAAAATTTCATTCGGGCTATGCGTGAGCGCACCGGCTCGAGCCTCCGCTACGAATTCAAACACGGAGCAATCTATGACCTTGGTAAGGGTTTTCCCGCCTTGTTCGCTAGCTACCACCCTAGCCCGCGGAACACGAATACGGGGCGCCTCACAGTCGAGCAACTAGACGCCGTCTTAGACTCGGTTAACGCCTTCTTGGCTCGAACTGGCTAATTGATTGAGTTCCGGGAAGAGAGGGTAGGGCAGTAGCAAAGGCGCGAGCCCCTTTACCCCTGGCCGCGTTGACTTCATCGCCCCACAAACGCAATGGGGCACCCGTGCCAGACTAAGCAGGCGCGTAGGATTTTTATTGGACTTGGCATCAAAACTCTCGCCTGCAATTAGTCTGCGAACCACCAACTCATTTGAATGGGTGTACTAGGGCTGCGTGCGCCCGCTGCGCCTCTCTCATGCTATACTCCGCTAGATGTCTATCAAGCTGCCAGGACTGTTGAGCCGGGCAGAAATCTCTTAGACCAACAGAAAGGCAGGTGCCATGGTTCAGCCGTCTACAGACGCAGCCGTCGCTACTCCACCGCCAGCTCGGCCGCAATACGACCCCAGCACAGAGCCCTTGACCATGAAAGCGCTTCTTGAAGCAGGAGTGCACTTTGGCCATCAGACCCACCGTTGGAATCCCCGCATGAGGCGATTCATCTTCGCCCAGCGGAACGGGATTCACATCGTGGACCTTCAGCAAACCATGGACCTGCTGGAGCAAGCTTGCAAATTTGCAACCGAAGTGGCCGCATCCGGTAAGAAAATTTTGATGGTTGGTACTAAGAAACAGGCGCAGGATGCGGTTCGTGAAGAGGCTATCCGAGGTGGCCAGTACTACATCAACCAACGCTGGTTGGGCGGTACCATTACGAACTTCACAACTATTCAGACTCGGATTGATTATTTAGTCAGTCTTGAGGAGCGACAGGCCCATGGACAGTTTGAGCGCCTCCCGAAGAAAGAGGCCCTCAAACTGAACACGCTTATGGAGAAGATGAATCGCTATCTTGGTGGCATCAAAGAGATGACTACCTTGCCTGGCGCACTTTTTGTTGTAGACGTTGGGCGCGAGAACATCGCTGTTGCTGAGGCACGCCGAGCAGGGATTCCGATTATCGCCCTTACCGACACTGACTGTGACCCTACCCTCATCGACTGGCCCATTCCGGGTAACGATGATGCTATTCGCTCGATTCGGTTGGTCAGCGCGCACATTGCGAATTCTGCTATTACGGGCTACAACGAATGGCTTGCGACCCGTGGTGGCTATAGTGATGTTGCTGATGGTGAAGAAGGCGCTATTGACGTGTCCTCCTTCGCTGTCGCCTCCCCCACTGACGAACCCCCCGCTGCCGCTGCACCTGCTGCTGAGGCTGCACCTGCTGCTGAGGCTGCACCTGCTGCTGAGG
>CALGTL010000158.1 GCA_937901475.1 uncultured Dehalococcoidia bacterium | reverse complement strand
TCATCGCATTCGTCGCCTTAGTGGCCATGGTCTATGGTAGAAAAGCCGCGATAGGACCAATCATCAGCATCGGCCTAGCCTTTGTTTTCACGATTTCGGTAAATTTTATCCCCGTACCAGGGTTGGAAAACTCTTCCAGCCAACTACAGGCCCGCGCATCCACGGTGGGTGCAGCTTTTACCACAGAGGGCGGAGGACTCACCGGACGATACGCCACATGGGAGAAATCTTGGCAAATATTTTCTGCCGTTCCATGGGTCAACACCAACTTCTATCCAGAGCTTCCAAGCTTACAGACCCCGCAACTACGACAAGTATTTGGATATGGCCCTGATGTTTTCGGTGATATCTACCAAGTAGCTGGCGGTTCAGGAGAACGCACGGGCTCAGGAATACTCAGTCGCCATGCTCATAATTTCCCCATACATACGTTAATCGAATTGGGCTTACTCGGGTTTACAGCCTACGCGGCGTTGATCGCAGCCGTGGTGTCTGTACTTTGGGTTTGTCTTCGTGCTGCACACCGAGCCGCTAAACCTTCGTTCATCGGGTATTTAGCCATTGGCTTATCTGCCGTCCTTGCCGCTCGCCTACTAGAGCAAATGGCTGGCAAAGCGCAAATATCTGACCTTATGCTCTCTTGGGTGCTCGCAGGAGTAGTCGCCTCGGTTGCCGCGATGCAGCAAGCAGGTTCATCGGCAACAAGTACTCAAAGCAGTCAGTCGGAAGTATCCTTTTCCCCCGTAACAAAGCCCGGTCGCAAATCTGTTCTCAGCTTAGTGAAGGCGTTCAGCGCTCTCATCACCGTCGTGGCGGTCGTAATCTGGTGGCATGTTCCTCTTACTGACTCGCGGTCACTCGTGTTAACTGCTCGCGGTCAAAATGCCGCCAGTGAGAACAACCTTGCCTTGACCGGCGAACTATACAGAAAAGCTGTTGCTATCGCCCCCGACGGCCCGGCCCCTCGATTATTTTTAGTACAAGGTCTAATCAACACGGCCTACGCCGCCCCTGACGCAGCATCAGCCAGCGTGGTGCTCGCCGAAGCGTACGACCTCGCGGCTGGTGTTCTCGACCGCCACCCACTCAGTTACCAAGCCTGGCAGTTCGTTGCCCTCATCAGTCAAATGCAAGCCCGAAAGGGTCTAATCCCCTGGGCGACAGCCATAAAGGACAATCAAATCGCGGCCCACGTCAACCCAGGCCAGTGGCCCCCTCTTGAACAGTTGAGTCGGACTTTTATCCTCGCGGGTCAGTTTGACGCTGCTCTGAAGGCAGCTCGCGCAGCCGAGCAGCTCGGTGCCGCGAACGACCCAGACGGCTATTTTATCTTCTATATTGAAGCTACGCTCGAAGCAAATCGGGGAAATTTCGCAGCATCGGATACAGCCCTGGCCATACTTGAAAACTTTATGCACCCCGAAGCCCAAGCGCTCGTTAACGATGTGAAAGCGCTTCCCAGATAAGCCCGCGCTGACCCCCAGTGAGCGGTACAATCAGTGCGGTGCCTAATCTATGACAACCCTTGTAATCGAACCCCGCGTACCAGAGCGACTGGGACTTGAAATCAGCTTCATCCGTGCACGATGGCTGGGAGCTGTTGCGCTGGCCGTCCTGCTGTCAATCGCAGGTTTCGCAATACTTGCAACTATCGCCTTGGTGGTCCTTCTCGCCCTCGGCAACACAGTCATATGGCGGACCGCAAACCGAGTGCAAACGCTAGCGGCCCAGCGCAGGCTCGGTGTTGCAGCAGTCACACTGGACGCAGTCGTAGTCCTTAGCGCAGGCCTCGCCGCCGAACCCAATGCAGCAGCCACCACGCTCGGTGCACTCCTGATTGTCGTGGCAGAAGCCTCGGTCCGCTTCGCACCAACCAAGGCTCTGATGGCCACAGTAGCGCTAATCATAAGCCTGGCAGTCGTGATGGGCCTCCGCGATGTAGTCCTTAACGACACGTTCAACACGGCCGAGTTCGCAGTCATAGCGCTCTTATCTTTGCTCGCGGGTACTATGATTGGCTCTGCGGTTCGCGAGGTCTATCGCCATCGAGTGGGGGCTCCTACTCCAGCCACAATGGCCGGAGAGACGACCGTCATCAAGGAAGTTGAAGACCAGCTAACTCCACGTGAGCGACAGGTACTAGCCCTAATTGTTCGCGGGTATTCCAATGCAGGAATTGCGGCCGCGCTGGTCATCGAACCCAAAACCGTGAAGAACCACATCAACCGAATCTACGGCAAGCTCGAACTAAACAATAGATACGAAGCCATCACGGCCGTCCTCGGTCAGAGACGAGAACAGTAGTAGCTTAGCGCTCTTCTCCATCACCAGTAGAAGTCAATTTTTTAATTTTGGTGCCCTATGTCTCATAAGCCCGTTGTGTACATATCCCCCGGCCACATGGACCCCTATTACACCCTAGAAAAGGCTGGTCTCGGGCCCGACGTAGACCTTCGTGTGATGCAAAGCCCTGATCGTGGCTATATGGATGGAGCCGAAGCGTGCCAGGCTGACGCTATCATGACCTGGCGAACGCGAATCGATGCCAAAGCAATTGACCAGCTTGAGCACTGCAAGCTCATCGTCCGCCTGGGCGTGGGCTATGACTTCGTGGATGTAGAGGCGGCAGCCAGAAAAGGCATTCCGGTTTCCAACGTACCCGATTACTGCACCAATGAAGTTGCAGATCACACTTTAGCCCTACTACTCGCGATAACCCGCGGACTACCCGCCTACATCGACAGCGTGAAACAAGGAACAGGTCAGTGGGAGTGGTCAGCTGCGGGCAGTCTTTACCGCATGACGGGCAAGACGCTTGGAATAATTGGCCTGGGGCGAATCGGCACTGCGGTCGCACTGCGAGCCAAGGCCTTCGGCGTCGATGTAGCTTTCTACGACCCGTACACACGCGATGGCATGGAGCGTTCGCTGGGGCTGAGGCGCTTGGGGCTTGACGACTTACTTGCTCAGGCAGACTTCCTCACGCTGCACACGCCATTAAACGACGAGACTCGCGCGATGGTTAATTCAACTTTCCTTGCCAAGCTTAAAAACGGTGTCTATCTCGTGAACACATCGAGAGGAGGGGTGCTCGATTCCACTGCTCTCGAAGTTGCGCTACGCGAGGGGCGCGTAGCAGCCGCTGCGTTAGATGTAATGCCCACTGAGCCGCCAGATTCAGAGTTAGCCTTGCTGAAAGCTTGGCGCGCCGGTGAGGACTGGGTGAAGCATCGGCTGATTGTCACCCCGCATTCCGCCTTTTACAGTGAAGAGGGTGAAATCGATATGCGGGTCAAAGCAACGGCTACCGTCCGCGAAGTGCTGGACGGACTGCCTGCTCGTAACGTTGTCAACATGTAGCTCGCAGTGGGCGCGGTCCCAAGAAATGACTCGATCTCAGTTTCTTTGGTATACACGACAACTGACTCAGCCATGTTTTCCATATCCCTACTGATAGGTAAATCTAACGAACTTTTTTAAGTTAGCTCACGCATGCAATGTGTTTTTAGTCCTCATTCTGGGCCCATCACGCAGCGGGCATACCAGAGGGTCGGTTACTAATGCACACGAATGGGGATAGAAAGAGAGTGGCCAGTTGGCCACTCTCTTTGATCTGAAACAGGCTGGGCAATTGCACCGGAACTACTAAATTAGTGAGCGAGCATCTGCTCGTAGTTGGTTCCCATAACCTCAGCGACGGACTTGCCAGCGATGACATCCTTAGCCATCGCGGCTTCACGCGCCACAATGTTTTCAGCCTCCGGCACCACTTCCGCCACGCGTTCAGCAGGCACAACTACAATCCCGCTGTTATCAGCGATAATGTAATCGCCCGGTCGTACCGCGACGTGAGCGATCTCGATCTGCTCGTTAGTGGACTCTTCGATGATTCGGTTGCGCGCCGTTAATGGTGTCCGGCTACGAGCAAACAACGGCAGTCCCAGTTCCTTGGCTTCGTCGACATCGCGGCTTGCACCATCGATGATCACACCAGCCAATCCTTTCGTCTTGGCAGCGGTTGAAAGAATTCCTCCCCAACCCGCCGCATCTGAACGCCCACGGTGGTCAATAACGATTATGTCGCCTGGGTCTGCGGCCACTACTGCAGTGGTGCACAGGTGCCGTGTTGATGTCTCACCGGGGCCTTTTGTCTTGAGCCGAACCGTGACGGCACGGCCCGCAATTCGCTCAACAGGGTAGAGCGAAGGGATCCCAATAACCGTCCCTTGGATGCCAAGCTTATCCTGCGCATCAGACACGGCACATGTATCGAGCTTTTGAAGGCGCACTACAAACTGGTCAACTGCCATTCTCTCTCCTTGGATCACTAGCCGGGAGTCACTGTCTACGAGACCTTATCCAACGTACGCCGTGAACTGGATCTGCAATTCCATGCCGCCAGCAAGAGCGTCGTACTGAATCGTGTGACGGGTTGGTCGGTTTTCCTCATCGGGAAACATGGCCACCCATTCTTTGTTAACCGCGGGCCGCGCTTCACGAGCTTTCACGTACACGTTCATGTGGCATATGTCATCGGTCGTTCCACCAGCGGCCGCCATGATGCGGCGAACGTGCTCGAAAGCCCACTTCGACTGCCCTTCGATATCTTCAACGATAGTGCTGGTCTCAGGATCCATGCCGCTAACGCCACCAGAAGTCACGATAGGGCCAGTCTTAGTAGCTGGTGGAATCGGCTGCTCGCCATGCCAGTTACCCGGTATGTGAATTACTTTTCTCGACATAATTGCCTCCTCATATTCCCTCAAAACAGGGATTCGCGGTAGGAAATTTTCCTGGCCGCGCGGCGGCGAGTATAGGCTGGGCACTTAGGGGTGTCAAACAGGTAATCACCTCCAGCACAGCCCTGGAATAGCTCTACACCGTTGAGGCTCTAGAGAGAGTTTCTGCTGCTTCAGCCGCATCCATTTCTTGTACCAGTTTCTCGGCATTGCGAACTTGTTTGCTCAAGCCAAACACCAGGCCAGTCGCGACCAGTACCCCGACGCCGCCGACGCCGATAGCGAATGGAGTACTGGTATATCCCGCGATGAATCCCGCTTGCAGCGCACCGAGCGGCGCCAAGCTCCACATGATTCCGCGTAGTCCCATTACCCGCCCTCTGAATTCCACGGGCACTAGCAGATTCAGTAGAGTGTTCGCACCAATTTGGAATATTGAATAGAGGGCCCCCGCCATAGCAGAAAGCACACCAGCCAAGATTGCCCATCCCAAAACTCCGCTGATCCCGAAGCCGATGATGGCAAGGCCCATCAGCGTTGCCCCCACGCCGATGAGCTTCGCGCGATCCACGCTGGAACCGTAGGACGCAGCAAGGAAGATTCCTATGATGCCGCCTATTCCGCTCGCAACGTACAGCGCGCCCAATCCGGATGGGCCGAGGCCGAGTTCATTCTTAGCAAACGCGGGCAGAAGCTGCTGGTACGACAAGCCGAAATATCCGATGGCGAAACTTAGTCCCAACAACAGCAAGAAAATGTTGTGAGAAACTACGAAAGCCAAGCCATCGGCGATGTCATGGAGCAGTGTCTCTCCACCAGCCCGTTTAATATCCGGCAAGCGCACGAACATGATTGCGACAGCCATGGAAACGAAGCCAGCGGCAATTACCAAGAAGGAGATGCCTGCACCGAGTCGCACATCGCCTGTAATAGAGCCCACTATCGCGATAATTCCCGTTGAAATAGCGGGGCCGATTACCCTTGTCCCGTTCCATGCACCCTGGTTAAGAGCAGTACCAGATACGTATTCCTTGCGTGGAATCAGAACGGGCCATATCACGCGACGCGCTGGCTGATCGAACGAAGTGGCGCTACCTATCAGGAAAGCGATGATGACAATATGCCAAACCATCACCACATCAGCGAACACCAATATCGAGAGGAATGCGATGAGCAGTGCTGCAGCGCCCTCGCCTATGATGATCATGCGGCGGGGGTTGAACCTATCGGCAAGAGCTCCCGCCAGTAGATTAAAGATGAGTCCGGGTATCGCCTGAGCTGCGCCCACCAAACCAAGTGCCAAAGGCTCGCCCGTCATGTCGAACACGAGCCAACCTTGGGCAGCCATCATCCCCTGGTGTGACGTAACACTCGCCAGCAATCCCAAGTAATAGATGCGGTAATCGCGATGTCTAAGAACAGTTAGGAAAGCAAATCTAGTGCGTAAATTCTGAATCACCCGCCAACGTTACGCCGCTGGCACCGCATCCGTCGAGTCCTTCTTTCTATCATTTTCGCTGAAGGTTTCTCAGAAAACGGTTCGAAGCAGGTGTACTCTACTCATGAGGCCCTTGCTGCAGCGGCATCTGGCCTTTACCGACTGAGGTAGGACAGGACAGGTTATCCACTTCATGCTTAATATAGCCGCGAAAGGCCCTCGATTTCGGGGTTGGTACATCGTCGCCATGATGTCCGGCCCACGGGCTGCTGGCACTGCAACGTACATCCTCGGCAGCACTCTCTTCGTTATCCCGTTAGAGACTTACCTTGGTCTCTCCCGCAGCATGTCCGCGCTACTTTTCGCCTCCGGTACGATGGTCGCGGGGCTCGCGGCCCCTATCAGCGGTGCCCTCATGGACAGGTACGGCCCTCGATGGGTGCTGCTCGCATCAATAATCATCTCCGCTCTTGGCTATGTACTTTTCGCAATGACCTCCAATGTACTGATGGTCTACATCGTGTTCGTTGGAATCATTAGTCCCGTCATCCTGAACGTCGCCTATAACGCCGGTGCAGCCTTTATCAACAACTGGTTCAGTCATTACCGGGCCACCGCCATGTCCCTTCTCCAGGTAGGCGCTGGTATCGGCGCCATCATTATCATCCCAACCCTCGCATTCATCATTGATAACTGGCAGTGGCGTGCGGCTGCAATCGCCGCGGCAGGATTTATACTCGTCCTAGGGCTCCCTGCCGCATTGCTGTCGCGCGATACACCAGAAGAAGTCGGCATGCTCCCCGACGGTGAATCTGTATCCGATGACCGACCGACCGTTACGATCATAGAACCGACTGCCAAAGAGGCATTTAGAACCCGGGGGTTCTGGTTCATGGTCGGTGCAGCGACGGCATTCGGAGGCGCCACGGCAGCATTGCAAATCCATTTCCTACCGATCATGGTCTGGAAAGGAATGGATGAAGTGCAGGGGGCGCTCGTCCTCACGGTCATGGGCATAATGGGCACACCTGCCGTGCTCGTTATGGGCCCGCTCGCGGATCGCTTCGGGCGAATGGCCGTAGCGGGCGGAACCGCAATTCTCGTCGCGCTTGGGGTAGTGCTGCTCAATCTCAGCAGTCCCGCTTGGAGCATCTGGGGAGCGGCTCTGATTATAGCGCCCAACTTAGGCATGTACCCTTTGATGTGGGCAGCTCTCGGACATGCCTTCGGACGAAAATCTTTCTCCACAATCCGAGGCACCGTAATGGCACTCCACGTTGTAGGAACGCTAGGTATGCCAATTCTGGCGGGCATAGTGTTCGACCGCACAGAAAGCTACAGTATCACGCTGTGGGTCATCGCCGGACTATGGATTACCGCCGCAATCTTGCTATTCCTAGCTCCAAGCCACAGCTACGTCCGCATAGCTCAGGCCGATTGAATCGGCGAATAGAGAGACTAGAGCTTCTCCTCAGCGTACAGAACCTCATCCGGGAATATCTCGTCCCAGGGCATCTTTTTCTTCGACAAGCCTTGTTCTAAAGAGAAAGTCTGGGCCATTTCGAATGCCTTCGCATTCGCATTCACCCCGTAAGGGAATGGGTCTCGACCAAATACCTCCGTAATTTCTTTGAGGTATTGACCACCGAACACCATAAGCGTCGGCTGACGCTCCTGCAATCGTTGGATTGCAAGCTCCTTCGCTTTCCGAAAGCCCTCCATCAGGCTCACGCCCAACCAAGGATGCTCATCTAGGATGCTCTCTCGAACAACCGTCACATGGTGCGGAGGGTACACGCCGTGCTTCTGAAAGAACCTGATGCCCTCGGCACGAGGGTCGGAAAACAAGGTCGTAAAGCCATCGTGGCCAGATAAATCTTTGCGCTGCCTATCTATCCCTGAACCAGGAACCATAACCAACCCGATAGAAGCATCCAACTCAGCATTCAGATACATACTCCCGAAATCAGTCTCTGCGTGTTTCAGCGTTAAGTTCTTTGGAAGTGACAGCCCTGCTGCCTGAGACGCGCCGGTGTGGCTCATGTGCTCGCCGCGCTCCTGATACCAAGTCATTTCCTCCGGCTCTATCCCCCATTCCAGCTTGAAGATACCTCGGGTCCAGAGACCAACCGACTGTTGGTAGTCCTGAATACCGAAGCGCTTGCCGCGGAGATGGTCTGGGTGATCTTGCTCTATCCCCGCAGCCTTGCGGATGTACACGTTGGTGTAAGAGAACTGCCTGTTGTGAAACACGGGGAGCATCCGGTATGGGAATCCCAATGGCCGCATCCGCAGGTACGACGACATGGACATCTCAGAAATGTCATACCTGTTGAATTTAATCTGATCATAGAAAACTCGTGGAACCGCACCAGGCATCCCTTGGTAGTCGAGGTCCACTCCGTCAACCTTTACCTCACCATCAATCAATGGCATCACACGGTCGTAAGCCGTCATCGCAAAAGACAGGTCTAGATTCGCCATCGTCGCACCTCCGCAGCTTGGCGCGGTGAATCATACATCGCCTACGCGAGAATACCAGTGCCAGCTACCTGGCCTTCTCGCGGGCGCAAAAAACAGAATGGCCGGGACATGAGTCCCGGCCATTCTTGGTAGGTCCAACTGAATAGGTACCGCTATACAGCTGTACCTATTCCTGTCATCACTCTAAGGGGTAACCATGTCACCAGAGACCTTTTTCTTGTAGGAATTCCAAGTGCCATCTCGCGGCGGGTTGCCACCGATACGGCGCATTAGTTCCTTGAAGTGCGGGTACTCGGGTTGCTGCGGGCGATTGGTCGCTTCATCAACCAATTCGTCGGACAGGTATTTGTGATCAGAGCCCTTAGCGACCAAAGCCCAGTAGTTCATTCGCGCCTGCTCTTCAAGTTGGAGCATGGAAAGTACTGAATCCTCGACGGTCTTGCCGGTCATCGAGGCTCCGTGTCCCTTCATCAAAACCGCTTTGCCATCACCGAGGTAGCTGACCAGCTCCGCGCCTTCTTCCTCGCTCCACACCGTCTTTGTGTGGGGGTAAACGGGAAGATTTCCTTTCACCAATTGGGCCCCCTCCTGTGCCATCGGGCGCAATCGCTCTTCCAACACCGTCATCAGCACGGTGTAGCGGGGGTGCACGTGCACTACCGATTGCACGTCGGGCCGCTCACGGTAGATGCAGGAGTGTATTTTAACTTCCGAGCACTGCGTTGATTTGGCGGGGCCGTCAACCTTATACCCCTCGAGGTCGCACACGATCATGTCGTAATACTGCATCTCCTCAAGTGCGTCTATGTGATACCCCCTGCCCTTAACCACGAAGCGGTCGGGCTGATTAGGCACGCGCATGCTGACGTGACCCAACGACGCAGTGACTCCAGCCGCGAGTCCTAGCGACGACAGAATTCTTGTCGCCTGCGCTACTTCATACTTAACTTCATCAATCTCTCGTGACATTGCAAATCTCCTCGTTGTGGGACGAACCCATGGCCGCAATTCTCGCCGCTCTTGCAAAAAACACAAGGGGGCAACGCCATGACTCGCCAGTTATGTTCTGGATATTTTCTTTCGAAAAGGAATTCTAGTAGGCACCGGAGCCTTTCTGGTTGTATTCATGATCTTGTCAATAATCACGGAGCGATGAAAGCAAACCAATTTGCCCGTCATCACTGCGACTCTTTTGAATTCGGGATGAACCAACGAAGCTAAAACAACCGTTTTTGAGAGAGAAGCCCCCGCCTTAGGGTAGGTTTTACCATGTCCTCAAGCCCGGAAGCCAGGATGTTACGGTCCGGGTTCCCCTTATGGCATCTGCGCTACATCGGTCGACAGCCGCTAGCGATTCATCGGTAATGTTACAAAAAAGCGAAGCCTTCCGCGCCTTGCTTGCCTGCGTAGGCACCTGTCCAGCTTGCCATCACTTCCTCAATCAGATCGGTGTCAGTGCTCTCCCCGGCTTCGCCTGCGCGATACTTCCCATCCGGCAGCACTCCATGCTTTATCTGCTCCATGGGTAGATGAATCGCAGAAGAATCTTCTTCACTCCAGAACGTATTCATCGGTTCTCCACCGTCCGCGATGATAGCGAGTTGGTGCTTTAGTTGATTACGGAACAAGATGATGCCACGATCAGATTCACCTAGTTTCTCCAGGTCTCGTGCGGCAATTGGCCCTTGTGTGATCCAGGCCATATAGTCCTGATTGAATGTATGGCGCACATTGAAATACCCCTCGGAATCAGTAAGCGGCACATGCCGCCACGCTACGACAGGTTGCTCTGGAGCCTTCACTCCGGGCGCAGGCTTGAAAATGTAGAGTGAGAAGTGCAACGTGTTCTCGTCATCAACCGGCACGCGCCATTGAGTCGTTGTCCGGTATTCGCTGCCAACATACAGTATGTTCGGGAACAAAATAGGGTGGCCTACCGTCCAGTCCTCCCCATCTTCAGGGAAGCCTTGTTGTAACCGCCGCTTGATTATCCCATTCGCGAAGACGTCGAACCCAATCTTAATAGTCGTACCCTGGCCCCGCGGACGTGTCGCCTCGCCAGTACTGAGGTATTTGGTGTAGATGCCGTGAAGCCACTCTGAGTGAACCGCGTCTACCGAATTTTCCTGGCACTGCAACCAGTTGCACGGCAACTCAGATATCGCGAGGTCTGCCACAACGTTGTCATCTATCAAGTGCTCCCAATGGGGAAGCGCAGGGGCTGGGAGCGGTCCCATATAAGCGAATATCAAGCCACTTAGTTCTTGGACCGGGTAGCCCGCAATCTTCACTTTCTCTTTGAAGCGACCGTCCGGATGAACGGTTTCTTCGAAAGGCTGCTCGATACACTGGCCGGTTTCGTTGTACATCCAGCCGTGGTACATGCAGCGCAAGCCATGTTCCTCGGGGATACCGTAGGACAGATCAACGCGGCGGTGGGGGCAAAGAGCGTCAATCAGCCCCATCGTCCCCGAGCGGTCCTTGTAAAGCACCAGGTCCTCACCAAGTATTCTCACCCGCTTCGTGGGCCGCGCAACCAACTCACCCGCGGCGGCGATGGGATGCCAATAACGGCGCATCAATTCACCCATAGGGGTACCTTTACTCACCTGTGTAAGGGTTTCGTTATCCTTGATACTCAGCATGGGTGCGCTCCCTCAATGTATTCTTCCCGAAGATTATCGGTGTCCACCCCTGAGCGTCAACGACTGGTAACATCGCTTTTGATTACCTCCGCTCGTACCAGCAAGGAGATTCCCGATGGCTGAGATACGTATCATTCATCCCAATCAACGCGAAACAGAGATTGCATCAGGAGCGATGACTCGCATCGCAGGAGTCTCTGAAGCACTGACCGGTGCCACAGGTATACACCTCGCAACGGCAACTATCCCGGCAGGTTGTTCATCGGGGGCGCACGTGCACCTCAATTGTGAATCAGCGCTGTATATCATCCAGGGCCACGGCAAGTTTATGGTGGGCGAGAAGTTGGACCAAGTCATAGAATTCGGCCCTGGCGATTACCTGTTCGTCCCACCAGGAGCTCCCCATCAACCAATCAACGATGGCACTGAAGTCGTCGAAATGGTGATTGCACGCAACACTCCCGTCGAGATTGTGGAGGAGTACTACGCGAGGTAGAAGAACTAGCTATCGGCTCGCTCCCCCGGTAGCATCGCTCGTAAGCGAGCATCTGATTTGTTGCAACACTCACGCTAGTCAACATGGAAACCACGCGAAGAACCAGGAGATTAAATGCCATCATTTGATGTTGTATCCAAAACCGACATGACAGAAGTTGATAACGCCCTAAACGGCATGCAGCGAGAGACATTACAGCGATTCGACCTTAAAGGAACAAAATGCGGTATCGACCGTACCGAATCTACACTCACTATCACAGCTGATGATGAACTCAAGCTCAAACAGATGCACGAGCTGCTGCAAACCTACCTCGCTCGGCGCAACGTTGACGCCAAAGCTCTAGATTTCAAGCCCGCAGAAGCAGCCACTCAAGGCAGCCTTCGTCAGGCAGTTGAAATCAAGCAAGGCATCGAGCGAGAAATTGCATCCAAAATTACTAAAGGACTGAAGGGCACCAAGATCAAAGTTCAAGTCGCCGTTCAAGGCGACGAGTTGCGCATCTCCGGCAAGAAACGTGATGACCTCCAGGAAGCGATCATCTTCATAAAAGAGCTACCCATCGAGCTGCCTCTCCAGTACGTGAACTTCCGCGATTAATCATCCGTAGAGTCCAACCGGCTCCATTAGTATCGAAAGACCGCAGCGCTGAATGCACTGCGGTCTTTCTACTTCTCTCCACGATTGGAAAGAGAAATCATGAACCGGGTGATGTGGTCTCTGCAATGCTCGCGCCTATCATTGCGTCTTGGAGCTCTGTAGCCTCAGCGAAAGCGTAGCCAGAAACAAGGCCAAAATGATGAGCAATGGCGATAGGGTGCCGGCCATCAGCGCACTGGTTGCATCCTGAGCAATTAAGAGCCAGGTGAGAGTAGGTATCATCAAGGTCCTTATAGGCATTTCCTGACGTAACGTAGGTAGTCGCAGGATTGTGAACAGGTAGTTAAATAAGTTCCTAGGATTCCTCTGAACGGTCGTCTCTCTTTTATCAGGCCACCTAGAGTCAATCCACTCTGTTCGTTCGTCCGGTTCAAAACTAAAGGCGGTTTGCAATGCCCAATTCTGCAGTGATGCCCTTGAACCACTCAATAACCTCCGGGTGGTAAGGGATTCCATTGGCGCGCCTATCCAGCTCAGCCTCATATTCGGGTAACCCTGCATAAATCACCCGTTCTGCGCCTGGAGCCGTCGGAGCATCAGCTAGAGACCGCATATAATCGTCCATGTCACGCTTAAACACATCAAGATCAGTGAACGCTTGGATATCGTAAGCAACGAAGTGGTGTGAGATGCCAGCGCGACGGTG
Source organism: uncultured Dehalococcoidia bacterium (assembly GCA_937901475.1). Classification (GTDB taxonomy): domain Bacteria; phylum Chloroflexota; class Dehalococcoidia; order Lucifugimonadales; family Australimonadaceae; genus CALGTL01. The sequence goes on along the minus strand of CALGTL010000158.1, from coordinate 4,018 downwards.
AGGGCCTGCCCCTGTGCCAGCCAGCGCTGACGTTAGTACTTCCACCATCACAGCGAGGCCGTATGCTTTGTGTGATCCGATTTCGCGAGTGCCCCCTGCGGGCAGCATCATAAAATCCTCTGGGATCACTCGCTCATCCATGATTGGTGTGCCATCAAGCTCAGCGATCCAACCCGGTAGAGTCTTAGCTCCCAGTCGCTTGGCCAGCCTAATCTTGTTAGACGCGACAGCCGACATCGCTGCATCAAACACGAATGGAGGCATCTCCAGCGTCGGCACCGCGCACGCTATCGGGTTCAACCCCACTAACCTTTGCGCCGCAAATGTAGGTGCCATATTTAGCGAGCCCGTCGTCATCGCAAGCCCCACCATTCCGTGCTCCAACGCCATTGCCGCGTGGTAAGCTGCCGCACCAGAGTGTTTCGAATTACCTACCGTCACAGCGCCTATACCATAGGTTTTTGCGCGCTCGATGGCGATTTTCATCGCCACCGGCCCCAGTACCAATCCGTGGCCGCCGTCTCCGTCGATATTCGCGATAGCGGGGGCTTCGCGGACTATCTTCCAATTTGGACGTGGGTTGATACTCCCCGTGCCAAAATCAGCCACGTACTGCCGCAACATATTGCTAACCCCATGGGAATCGATACCTCTGATATCTGCGTAGAGCAACACATCGGCAGACTGTATAGCGTCTTCGTCGGACATTCCCATCTTGCGGAAAATATCCTCCACCGTCGCTCGCATCGGAGCCTCCGGTACGCGCACAGCGATATCATCAGAAACATGGAAACGTTCGAGCATCGCTTCAGCCTCACGTATGCCTCATTACGGCAATTGGGATACGGACGGCTAACATAGCCGCCAACAGCGGGCAGGATACAGCACCTCAGTTCACTACGAGCATCTCTCTATGGCACTCTCAGCCACAGGGAGGTTTCTACGGGTGGCGCGCTCACATAGGCATAATCACTCTAAAACCGACTCACGAAAACAATGCCTTCGCGTTTTACCAGATGGCGCCGGACGGAGTTACCGTGGCAATGACCTCCCTCGATGCATTGCTTCCCTAGCAAAAAACCTAGTATGGTCAAGCTTTCAAGTCGCGGGAATAGACGACTAGGTCGAAGATTTTAGTCGAATGATCCACAAATTCTAAGCGACTGACGTAATCGTGATTCCTGCATCTCTGGCCGACGCCTGTAACGCCAATAGCGTGCTCAAAGCCAGTATCCCGTGACCACCCTGTTTGACAACGGCTGCGGTGCTGTACGTCTTCAGCGCCTCAGTGTGTTCTTTGGACAAACCAAACTCACCGCAAACCCCGTCGATATCACTTACATAGCGAGCGCGGAGTTCCTTGCTCCGCTTCAATTCCGCCAACGCCCGATTCAGCGGATAATCCTCTGCCGTCGGGTGCTTATAAAATTGATACCCCTCACCTCGAAACTGAAAACCACCGTAGTCCGGTATCTCACGGTGAGCCTGCCCGCGTTCACCCTTGGCGGGGAGGAAACGCATCACCCCGTGCCCATGATGTGATGTCGGCTGATAACTCAGCAACTCACCGCGCTCCACGCCTGTCGCACCCAGCGCCACCAGCCACGTCAGCAATTCCGTATCACCAGTTTCATCCAATTGGACGCTGGTCAGATCCAGCACAGACTCGACGCGACCCTCTTCAAGCTCTTGGATCACCCAGTGGTCAAATTCGAATTCAGGGTCGAAATACTTATGCGTACCTGGGTAATGAGACATGCCTCCGCTCGCTAACACCGCAACGCGCTCCGGCCGACCAGCGATGACTCTACCGATGGCCTTCCCTACTTCGTAAGCACGACGTGGGGTAGGAAGCGGCGGAAGGTAAACGTTCACGAACATAGGGATCACGGGGATCGGACGTCCCTCATGGACGAATTCCAGGGGCGTCATGAATGCATGGCCCAGCAACGCCTCATTCGTGTAAGCGATATCAATCCCGTCCTCGATGAGCCCTTCAGCAAGTGCGGACGCCAACTCCTGGTGAATTGGAAGGTCGTACTTGTGCCCGGCAAATTCTGCCGTCGCACGCTCACCCGTAACAATCGCAAACGCAGGCACAGCCCCAGGGAAAAATGCTTCAACGTGATCCAGTCCAACGATAAGCAGCACATCTGGCTTGGTCTCATCGAGCCCTTGACCAAGCTCAGCCATAGCAGAGATGCTGGCCTCCAGTTGTGTTTGATCTTCCTGAGGGGGGCGTGTCAATAACTGAGGTGCATGTACGGTGGCCGCCGCCCAAACTATTTCACCCATCGATCAGAATCTCCTTCCCTTCACTGAGGCTTCTCTCTAGTAAATCAATTCCCCAAAAAATAATCCGGGGAGTGGGGTCATCTTCATTCAGAATAAGAGAAGCTTAATGGCCTTTGCGATTTCCCGGTATTGTGAACGGAATCAAATATAAGATTTTTATAGCTATATCTAACGTAACGATCAGCTAGAGTTAGCTCCGGTGGGTCATACCGTTACAACGTCAATGTGGAGTTCGGTATGTAACTAGGCAAGACCACAGGATTATTCGATGAGCTTGTTGCCTTTGCAGCGACAGGAAAATCATCCGGGTTAGTACTCCGCGCCTCTCTCGATATAGCCATATCAGATTCTCATACGTGATTCCACATCAACAATACTTGCTTCCACAATGTCAATCATTTCATCGACCTCTTGCTTCGTCACAGTCAGTGGTGGTGCCAGAAACAAGATGTTCCCGCCCACTCTAGTCAACATACCACGTTCAGAGAGGCTATCGTTCAGTATTTTAGTGGCTGCCCCAAACCCCGCAAAAGGCTCTTTCGTGGCTTTGTCTTTCACTAACTCAAGAGCACACATGAGGCCAATCCCGCGAACATCCCCAACAATTGCGTGATCGCGCAAGCCATTCAGCCTATCAAGCATGTGTGCCCCCATCCTAGCGGAGTTCTCAATTAACCCTTCTCTCTCAATGATCGCCACATTAGCTAGGCCTGCTGCTCCGCCAGCAGGGTGCCCACCATATGTAAATCCGTGCGGGAATGTTGTCTCTGGTCCACCCTGGAATTCTGAGAACACTCCATCTGTTGCGATACAGGCACCCACCGGCCAATAACCGCTAGTGATGCCTTTCGCACAGGTCATGAGATCAGGTGTCACTCCCCAGTGCTCCATCGCGAACCATTTGCCAGTACGCCCAAAGCCGGTGATGACTTCATCCGCAATCAGGAGCAATCCATACTTATCACAGGTTTCTCGCAACATCGGCCAATAATGTTCACCAGGAACCGCGACACCCGCAGAAAATGAGATTGGTTCGCCGATTACCCCTGCAAATGTTTCGGGGCCCTCAGCGATAATAATCGCCTCAATCGCGTTCGCGCACCGAATGTCGTTCTCCTCCTGAGTCGCTGATGCTCCATCGTGATACAGCAACGGCTGCGGAGCGAATCGTACATTGTCAGGCAACACTGGTTCGAAGCGCTCGCGGGCGAGAGGTTTCGAGCTTCCTACGCTTAATGCGCCACGTGAAACCCCATGGTAAGAGCCCTCGCGCGCGATGAATTTGGTACGACCAGGCTCCCCGCGGTTCACATGGTATTGATAAGCGATCTTCAGCGCTGTTTCCACTGCCTCCGAGCCACCGCTCAGGAATTGCACCCGGTTCAGGTTCCCAGGGGTCAAAGTCGCCAGTTTCTCAGCAAATTTAGCGACACTTGGCGTTGTATACCGAAAGGTGTTGACGTAATGCAAGCGGGACAGTTGTTCCGAAATCGCCTCCACAACCTCATGTCGGCCATGACCTATGTTCACTAGCATCAATCCCGCGCTAGCGTCGTAGCGCCAAACGCCATCGATATCTTTGATTTTTGTTCCCTGGCCTTCCATTAAAATACGTGCTCCATCCTCTGCAATCTCTGACCAATTAATAGTCGGTATCCAAAGATTATTCAGGACAGCCTTTTGGAGCGATTCGTTATCAAACGAAACGTCAGGTGCTGGAGTG
>CALGTL010000157.1 GCA_937901475.1 uncultured Dehalococcoidia bacterium | reverse complement strand
CGTATGTGTGTGAACTTTTTTTTAATTAAAAAACTAGCAGGGAGTTAGTGTTACAAAAAATAACATTGAATAACAAGGAAAATGGCGAAAAAACTTATAATTTTAACCAAAAAAAGTTCTCTTTTATTTTCACTATACCAATTTAGATAGGGAACTGTTACAAGTACAAAAAATCATTGAATTTTATCGCAAAAACTTAAAATGTTGTACTTGTAACAATGTCCTATATAAATGCGTAGAGTGAAAATAAAAGAGAACTTTTTTTGGTTAAAATAATAAGTTTTTTCGTCATTTTAGATGTTATTCAATGTTATTTTGTGTAACACTAACTCCCTGCTAGTTTTTTAATTAAAAAAAGTTCACACACATACACACCCCTCTGGACACAAAACCGGTTAAGTACAATATATAAAAACAAGAAAATTGGCTGTTATTTAAGTAATTAAATTTAGCTTCCTCATACCCTAATCCTAACTTGATTCTGTAATTTCGTCTCATTGATGGTTGTCAATCATCATTTTTTTTTATAGTGCACTCCATGAACTATCCGGAGCGATAGCTGAATTGGCATTGCTTGCAGATGAACCGTAATCAACTTCCTCATCCGATATCTCACTCAGAGATAAATCAATCCTTGTACCATCTTCCAAGCAGCGGCTTATTTGTTGTTTAGGTGCTCGTTGTCTGTCTTGTAAATTGGTCAAGGGGTTGTTATCTGTGGGTTGAGATGTCGGGGGAGGGTCGTTTGTGATATTTTCGATCGGCGGTGCAATAGCCAAGGTTCGTTGGCGTGCCCGTTGGAATCTCGTCCTGCTGGCAACGCTCTGATTCTCTGTGTCTTCATCCGAGGATATCACTACTAGGGTCCGGGCGATGCTGGGTTGCTGACTGCTGGATTGCACACTGCTGGGTTGCACACTGCTGGGTTGCAATTCGGTGTCAGAGGCCGAGTCTGAGCTGTCCGGAGCCGGGAGTCGGGCCAGGGTGTGGGGGTACCGGGTAGGGGGCGCTATTTTGGCTGCTTCGGTGGCATAGTCCATAGGCAGGGCCGTCGGGAGGTAGGCACGGAATATCCGGAGCCCTGATGCTATGGACTTGGCGACCCCGTTCAGGACATTCCTCTGGCATATTCGCATCTGCCAGTCCATCCATCTCTGGCGGGCTGCTATGTAGCTGAGGCTTCCACCGGTGAGCGGGGTGGGGAATTTTATTTCCGCGAGACGGTTGAGGAGGTCTTGGGCCCCCCTCGAGAAGGCTCCGCTGAGGCTCATTCCAAAGAGTGCTATTTTGGGGGCGCCGTTGTTGGCCGGGTTCAGGCGGTTCAGGATTTCCAGCGCTTCGGCGTTTCCCTGGTCTTCTCTGAACTCATTCCATGCTTTCGCGTATTTTTGGCCTTTGGCTCGTTCGTTGGTCAGTAGCTGCGAGTACGATCCCTGGCAGAAGTGGACGTCCCAATGTTCAGCATGGAGGTCTCGGTCATCGCAGATGTTGAGGAGGGCGTGGAATGCTTCCTTTCGTTTTTCCAGGCTGTTCGGGCTTGGTTGGTTGGGGTTGGGCCCCTGGGCGCTGTTGTTGATCGGGAATAGGTCGCGGGGGAGGTGGCCCCCATATATTGTAAGACCGTCTGCTTGGTTTCCTTCGTCGAATTTGGCGTGCTCGTCGTTGTACCGCCCCAGTGTGCGGGGGATGGATGTGACGAGGTTCCCGGTTGCCCTAGGGCGTTTGTCCTCGTTTAGGCATGCGAATGCTTGGCCTCTGATTATCCTGGTGCGTAGGGCGTCTTTATAGCATGCATGGAGAGTGTCCTCCATGCGGTTGTGTGGGTAGAAGTGAAGGCCGTGTGACTTGCATCCAATAAAGTGTACATACCCATTGAGGGGGCGGCTGCAGGGTTCGCCGTTCCGTTTGAGGCATGGGCACAATGCTAGGTCGTCCATTTCCCTGCCGGCGCCAAAGAGTAGTCTGTAGGACCCGGTGATGCGGTGTGTGAATGCACATATGAATCCTTCGTTGGATAGTCCGGTGGACTGGTTGAGCACGGGTGAGTACCTAGCAATTTGGGTGAGGGTGGCCCCTGCAGCACTTTGTCCGAACTCGGTTATGTCCTTATCCAGCTGGTTGACCTCGAGGCAGTGGAAGGCTGAGTGGTGCTTCATTAGGTATTCCAAGGGGAGTTTGGACTCGGGGTTCACGATTCCTTTCGCCCATAGTTTGCGGGTGGTGGCTGCGCCCAGTGAGTTCGCGTTTCGTTGCATGGTATGAGTGAACGTGCGGAAGAAGCCTACCTTTGTCTCGAGGACTGCCCTGTTGAAGTCTCGCTGTAGGCGGCGCCGGCTTACCGGTAGGTTGCATCCGTAGCCTATGTTGCGCCAGTCGACCGGGTCGCGGGACGAGCCGGCTGCGAGGATGAGGACTAGGGCGGCGCCTGTGGTGAGGGCTTCCGGTATTGCGGCGTCCTGGGCCCCTTGTCCGCGTCCGAGGGTGATGTCAGCCTTTGTTTGGGTGAGGATCTGCGTTGTGATTTGGTCGCTGCTGGCCTGCGGGTCTAGCTGGGCGTTTAGCTCCTCCTCGTTTATACCCTTCGATGCGGGGTCGTTGTTTGGCACCTGTTCGTACATGAGTGAATTTGTTCCGAATACCATACTGTTGCCTGACAGGTTGTTTTCCAAACGTCCTATCTCGTTTAGGATCTTGTTCCCATAGAGTAGGCATCGGATGCGAGGGTGGGAGGCGAGGTCCTGCAGGGATTGTAGGGCCTCCTTGAAGTCGGCCGTGAGTGTTTCGGTGGTTCCGTCGGGGCTTATGCTTGTCGTCATGTCCTGGGGGAGGCGAATCGGGACGCTTAGCAGGTAGAGTTTTTGGGTGGGGGTAGCATTCGCCGGTATGTGTGCTTGCCGGTCCTCGAGGGACCAGTGTGGTATCATTCGGGCGATTGCTGGGCACCCCGCTCGAAGGCTGATCCCTTCCTGTTTTGGCGCTCCAAGGGCGTTGAGTCCTCGGGGGTAGAGGCATTCTAATATTGTGGCTGCGAATGCCCCAGGGAGGACGTCTCTCTGGAGGGTGAATCCCATTCCTCCATGTCTGCGCGGGAAGGTGGCTCGGAGTCGGTTCGGCGCGATGATGTCCTCTTCTTTCCACTGTCCGGTGATTCCTAGGAGCTCGGCTTTGGACCAAGCGTCGATGTAATCGGTTATCGACTGGCCTTGAGCTGGCTCCGGGAGATCTTGGTATTCGCTGTCCGTTGGGTGCCGCTCTTTGAGGTGCCGTATGGCCTCTGAGACTGGTGTGAGCAGTTTTGATGGGCGGATGCCCCTGTAGAAGTGATGGAATCGCGTCCTGAGGCAGTGTTGGAGGATTTGTGCGTGTTGGTGCCGTTTCTTGATGATGTTCACAGTCTTTGCCCAGACGCGTCTTGTTTTGACTAGCTGTTTCAGCATTAGTACGTGCGTGAGCTTGGACGAGTCTTCTTTTTCGATGGGGATCCCGACAAGTTCTACCCCTTCCACTCCTTCTAGGTGCGTCTCGAACTGTAAAGTGTCTTCGGGCTCCACTAGAAGAGAAAAGTTCACTAGGTTTCCTTGGGCGTTTGCGCGGCATTCCGTTGGGTAGTCATTGTTGGCCCGATCGGCCGCCTCTCCGTTCGAGGCGTATTCCTGGGATCGCGTCGCTGAGGGTAGGGCTCGTACCGCTTGGAATTCCCGTAGGAGTTGGGCCGTTACCAGTTCGGCCGGGAGGCCCATGCTAAACGCGCAGTTCTTTGCTCCTTTGAATACGGATTTGTTGTGTACCCAGTTGAGGTAGGCGTAGCGGCAGAAGAGGCGGACGGCAATTGGGATGGGGGCGACGATATTTAGGTCGTCTGCAAATGCCTTGAGCAGCCAGTACTGGGAGTTCTCTCGTTCCTGCTGGTGTTCCGGGGTGTCCAGGGGGTAGTGTTCGCGTCTGAGGATCTCCAAGTATTCGTGGGTTTCGCGCATGATCCGGGCTTGTCCGCAGCAGTAGTGAAGCATTCCTATTGGGTCGCCCTGCTGCGTTCCTTGGCGCGACTTGATTTGTTTGAGCCATCCTGCTTCCATTTCGTGGGTGATGGGGTTCAGATCC